>NZ_JBHUAF010000259.1:0-538 GCF_042789895.1 Kitasatospora sp. NPDC056783 | reverse complement strand
GGGGCTGCGCGCGCGGGTCGCCGCGCACCGGGGCGCCCTGGTGCTCGGCCCCGGCCCGGGCGACCCGGCGCTCGCCGACGACCCCAAGATGGCGCTGCTGCGGCCGATCGTCGCGGACGCGCTGGCCGCCGTCCGCTCCGGCGCCCGCACCGCGCCGCTGCTCGCGGTCTGCCTCAGCCACCAGCTGCTGGCCGCCGAACTCGGACTCCCGCTGGGCCGCAAGGCCGTCCCGTACCAGGGGGCGCAGGAGCGCATCGACCTGTTCGGCGACAGGCGGACGGTCGGCTTCTACAACACCTTCACCGCGCGTTGCTCGGAGGACGACGCCGCCCGGCTCGCCACCGAGGGCGTCGAGGTCTCGCGGAACACCGTCAGCGGTGACGTGCACGCGGTGCGCGGGCCCGGCTTCGCCGGCCTCCAGTTCCACCCGGAGTCGGTGCTCACCCGGGACGGCGTGGACATCGTGGCGGGCCTGCTGCGCGAGGCGACGGCCGCGCCGCGCTGAGCCGAGCCGGCCCCGGGCGGGACGCGTCCCGCC
>NZ_JBHUAF010000258.1:0-12277 GCF_042789895.1 Kitasatospora sp. NPDC056783 | reverse complement strand
GTGCCGGGCCGCCGGGCTCACGGTTCCTGGGGGAGCAGCACCCACAGGGCCAGGTAGAGCAGGAACTGGGGGCCGGGCAGCAGGCAGGAGAGCAGGAAGATCAGCCGGACGGTCCACGGGGTCAGGCCGAAGCGTTCGGCGATCCCGGCGCAGACGCCGGCGATGACGCGGTTGTGGCGGGGACGGGCGAGGCGCGCGCTCATGGTGTTCTCCGTACGGTGGCGGCCCGGTCCGGCCGGTCCGGCGGGCTGTTTCCATACTCCGCCGCCCCCGGCCCCGGGACCTCGGCCCGGCAGGTGATTCTCCACCCCGAAGGGTCACCGGCTGGTCGGAGCCGGACGTCGGGGTCCGGCTCAGGGTGACCCTGAGGCGCGCGGCCCGCCCGCGGACCCGCTGGTCAGCCCGCCGGGTTCCGCGGCGGCTGCGGCTGGGCGTACGGGTTGTCCGCCACCGGCTGCGGTGCGACGCCCGGCTGGTACGGCGAGGCGCCCTGCGGCGGGGCGGGCGGCGCGGCCTGCGGCGCGACCGGCGGGACGGGGGCACCCGGCTGCGGGGCCTGCGGGGCGTTCGGGTTGAACGGGGCCTGCGGGTTGAACGGAGCCTGGCCGGTGGCCGGGTTGAACGGGGCCTGCGGGGCGTTCGGGTTGAACGGCGCGCCCGGGTTGAACGCCCCCTGCGGCGCGTTCGGGTCGAACCCGGCGGCCGGCTGGGCGGACTGCTGCTGCTTGGCGTTGCTGCGCTCGGCCAGCGCCTTCACGGAGGCGACGATCGCCAGGACCGGCACGATGAACACCTTGAAGAAGATGGTGTACGTGCCGCCCTCGAAGACGAACGCCAGGTAGTAGGCGTACCCCAGGAAGCCGAGGCCGATGACGACGTTGAGGATGCGCAGGCCGACCTTCAGCCCGCCGACGGCGGCGCCGAAGACCACCATGATGACGCCGCTGATGGCCAACAGCACGACGTACCAGGAGAAGAGCGGTTCGGCGCTGAAATCGAGATTCAAAGGGGTTTCCTGAGAAGGGGGAGTAATAAACGGTGGACACCGTTCGGGGACGACAGCGCAGAGTACTGGAGGCGGCCGACATTCGCCGCCGACTTTGTGTCACGGTGTCATTGCGCTCTTTCGGGGCGGTGGTTGAAGGGGTGGGAAATGACTGCTTTTGAGGTGCTGCGGGTCTTTTGCGGGCCCGACGGGAGCCACGGGAACGAACTCGGTGTGGTGCGCGACGGCGCCGCCGTGCCGGAACGCGCGGACCGGCAGCGGATCGCACACGAACTCGGTTTCAGCGAGACGGTCTTCGTCGACGACCCCGGGCGGGGGGAGATCGACATCTACACCCCCTCGGTGCGCCTGCCCTTCGCCGGCCACCCGTGCGTGGGCGCCGCCTGGCTGCTCGGCGTGGACCAACTGGTCACCGCGGCCGGTGAGGTGGCCGTGCGGCGCGAGGACGGGCTGACCAGGATCGAGGCCCGGCCGGAGTGGGCCCCGGGTCGCACCCTGCGGCAGTACGGCTCGGCGGCCGAGGTGGAGGCGCTGGAGGTGCCGCCGCCGGGGGAGTGGATCTACGCCTGGGCCTGGCAGGACGAGCCGGCCGGCACCGTACGGGCCCGGGCCTTCCCGGGGCGGGGTGACGGGATCGACGAGGACGAGGCGACGGGCGCGGCCGCCCTGCTGCTGGCCGCGAGCCTCGGCCGGGCGCTGACCGTCACCCAGGGACGCGGCTCGCGGCTGCTGGCCGGGCCGCGCCCGGGCGGGCTGGCCGAGGTCGGCGGCCGGGTGGTTCCGGGCCGGGCCCGGCGGGCGGACGGCGTCGGCTCCGCGTAGGCACCGGGCCCGGCCGGGGGGAGGGCCCGGCCGGCCGACGGGCTCGGCCGGGCGGCGCGCTCAGCCGACCGGCGGCGTCGGCTCCGCGTAGGCGCGCCGGGCGGCGGCCGCGCCGACCGCGACCGAGGTGACGGCCGCGACCGAGGTGACGGCCGCGACCGGCGGCACGGCGAGCATGGCCACCCGGGCCGCCCGCGGTCGCCGGTCCCGCAGCAGGTGCCGCAGGCCGGGGACGAGCGCGAGGTGGGCGACGGCCACGCCGGCCACCGCGAGCAGGATGTGGTCCACGTTGAGGACGTGGCCGGGCGTCCAGGAGGAGAGGAACTCCAGCGCCGTCGCCAGCAGCGCGGAGGCGCCGGTGGTGCGCAGGAAGGACGGCAGCCAGGGGGCCCGGAGCCGGCCGCCGGCCAGCGGCAGCAGGACTCCGAGCGGCGCCAGCAGCAGCAGCTCGCCGAGCACCTGCCAGCCGGTGGAGGAGCGGAGCGAGGCGAGCGGCGTCAGGTTGGCGTCGTACACCCAGGCCACCGGCAGTGGTCTCAGCACCAGCCAGAGCACCAGGGCCAGGTGGCCGGTGAGACCTGCCAGCCCGGCCAATCGAAGGGGACGGTGGACGGCCGCCGCCGGGCTGCTCTTCGTCCCCGCGCCGGAACGCTGACCGCGTGTCCTGGTGCCATCTCGCTGCACGGGGGGAAGGACGTGAGCCGGTGGCGCGTCGGTTCCACAGTGGGCGTGAACATTCCGAACGCGCCCCCGGAGCCCCTCACACGCGGCTACTTGCAGGGCGAGGACGTCGGGACCGCGCCGAACACGTTGTCGGGTGGCGGGCTGCCCGGCGCCACCGGGGTGGGCGACGGGCTCGGGCTCACGGCCGCCTTGGTGCCGCGGGCCGGGGTCATGGTCGGGGCGGGGCCCGGCGGGGTGACCAGGGCCGCCGGTATGTGCGGGGTGGTCGGGCAGGCCGTCCGGCTGGCGGGCGCGCCGGCGTCGACCGGCACGGCGGTCGGCCGGATGCCGCAGCCGGAGGCCAGGGCGAGCAGCAGCAGCACGCCGGCGCCGCGGCGCAGGGCGGTGCGGGTGACGGCGGGAGCGGTGCTGAGGGGGGAGGTCACGTCGTGGCGTCCTTGTCGTCGGCGGCGGCGCCGACGGGGCCGCCCTCGGCCTCGCCCGCGGACGGCGGGGGCGGCGGGGCCAGCGGCAGGGTCAGGGTGAACACCGCGCCGACCTCCCCGTTGGCCGCCGTGATGGTCCCCCCGTGTATCTGGGCGTTGGCCATCGCGATCGACAGTCCGAGGCCGCTGCCCTCCGAGCGCGCCCGTCCCCGGTCCGCCTTGTAGAAGCGGTCGAAGACGTGCGGCAGCACGTCCTCCGGGATGCCCGGGCCGCTGTCCGAGACCTCGACCACGACCGAGTCCCCGTCCTGCCGGACCCTGACCCGCACCGGCGAGCCGCCGTGCTTCAGGGCGTTGCCGATCAGGTTGGCGAAGACCACGTCGAGCCGGCGCGGGTCGACCACGGCCAGGATGCCGCGCGGGGCGTCCAGTTCGACCGCGTCGTACCAGGCCCGCCCGTCGATGCAGGACATGATCAGGTCGGCGATGTCCACCTCGTCGGCGACCAGCTTGGCGGTGCCGGCGTCGAAGCGGGTCACCTCCATCAGGTTCTCCACCAGGTCGGACAGCCTCCGGGTCTCGCTGACCACGAGCCGGACGGCCGGCTCGATCATCGGGTCCAGCGACTCCGCCTCGTCCTCCAGGATGTCGGTCACGGCCGTCATCGCGGTCAGCGGGGTGCGCAGCTCGTGCGACATGTCGGCGACGAACCGCCGGCTCTGCGCCTCGCGCGCGCTCAGCTCCTCGACCTGCTCGTGCAGCGAGGCCGCGGCCCGGTTGAACGTCCGTGCCAGGTCCGCGAGTTCGTCCACCGAGCCCTCGACCTCCAGCCGGGTGTCCAGCCGCCCCTCGCCGAGCCGTCGGGCGGCCTCCCCGAGCCGCTTGACCGGCCGCAGCACGGTCGCCGAGGCGGCCTGGGCGAGCAGCGCCGAGCCGATCAGCGCGAGCAGGGTGGCGATGGCCAGCGACCAGCCCAGCGTGTTGAGGTCGGCCCGCTCGTTCTCCAGCGACTTGAACATGTACGCCGTCGGGCCGTTCGGCACCACCTTGGTGCCGCCGATCACGAACGGCCGGCCCTCCAGGTTCTGCCGCTGCCAGTACAGGTGGTACGGGTACGGGTTGTTCTCGGTGATCTCGCGCGGCTTGGCGACGGTGGACCGCAGCGCGGTCGGGACGTCGGCCAGCGTGAAGTGCGCGGGGTCGGAGGAGGCCGAGCACTCCGGGCGCGCCGGGTCGGCCACCACCACGTCGTAGGTCAGGCCGGAGCTGGCGACGTTGGACGCCAGCGTGGCCAGCTCCGCGCAGCTCGGGTTCAGCGGCAGCTCGGAGACGTTGCGGGTGAGCGAGACCCGGAAGTCGTTCAGCGCCGTGTCCTGGGCGCGTTTGAGCACCGCGTCGCGGTTCAGCCAGTACGCGATGCCGGAGGCCGAGACGGCGGCGAGCAGCGCGACGGCCGCGAACACCGCGATCAGCCGCACCCGCAGGGAGCGCAGCCGACGCCACCGGCCCGTCGAGAACCGCCGGGCAGTCGTCTGATGGTCAGTCACAAGAGCCTGTCGTGGTACGGGAGTTCAGAGGTCTGGGGAGGGGCGGTGGCGGGTGCCTGGGTCAGGCCGGCGGGTCCAGCCGGTAGCCCACCCCGCGGACGGTGCGGATCAGCGTCGGCGCGGACGGGACGTCCTCGACCTTGGCCCGCAGCCGCTGCACGCACGCGTCCACCAGGCGGGAGTCGCCGAGGTAGTCGTGCTCCCAGACCAGCCGCAGCAACTGCTGGCGGGAGAGCGCCTGGCCTGGCCGCCGGCTGAGCTCCAGCAGCAGCCGCAGCTCGGTCGGGGTGAGCTGGAGGTCCTGACCGTCCTTGGTGACGGTCATCGCCGCCCGGTCGATCACCACGCTGCCGTACGCCGAGGAGTCCGAACTCTCCCGCTCGCCGCGCCGCAGCACGGCCCGGATCCGGGCGTCCAGCACCCGCGGCTGCACCGGCTTCACCACGTAGTCGTCCGCGCCCGACTCCAGACCCACCACCACGTCGATGTCGTCCGAGCGCGCGGTCAGCAGGATGATCGGCAGCTGGTCGGTGCGGCGGATCCGGCGGCACACCTCGAAGCCGTCGATTCCGGGCAGCATCACGTCCAGCACGATCAGGTCGGGCCGCTGCTCCTTGAAGAGCCGCAGGCCGTCCTCGCCGGACGCGGCGGTGGCCACGCGGTGGCCCTGGCGGGTGAGAGCGAGTTCGAGGCCGGTCCGGATGGCGTCGTCGTCCTCGATCAGTAGGAGGAAAGGCACGGCCCCATTTTGGCCCACCCGCAGCCCCGAATCACCCCCCGGACCGTATCGCCGTCCGCCCGGGAACCGGAACGGATGCCACCGGCGTCCGGTTCACGGGGGAGCGGATCGGGATTCGCGGGCGACTCCTGTGACACCCCTGTGACAGTCGGCGGACAGCGCCATCACAACCGGCGGGCAGGATTTTCCATGTCGCCGCAGGACAGCGGGCCGAGAGGCCGGCTGAACGGCGGCCACCGGAACCGCTCGTACCGACCCAGGGGGCGCACGATGAACGCCACGCTTCAGACCCGGACCAACCCGGCTGTCCGCACCGCGCGTTCGTCAGCCACGTCCCACCGGACGCGTTACGAGGTCAGGACCGACGAGAACTCCGGTGCCGTGACCGTGCGGGGGTGCGCGCACAGCACCGGTGGAAACCCTGTCGCCCGTCGGGTGAGCGGCGGCGGCAGGACGGGGGAGCTGTACGGGATCGGCCGGCTGGGGAGTCCGGCCGACTCCGCCAACACCCTCACGCTGCGGGGAGTCCTCCCCGTCCGCGTCGAGGGCAAGGACGTCCCGGGCAACCGGGGGACCGGGGGGAGCGGTCTGCGGACGGTCGGTTCGGGGGAGCCGACCGGTCGCGAGGCCGCCGGTGCGACGCTGCTGCGGCTGAACCCCGCGCCGGCCCGCACCACGGAGGCCGGGCAGGGGGGCGCGCAGGGGGAGCACCCGGCCGTCGCGGAGGACCACATCACGGAGTTCACCGCGTACGTCCGCGAGCGCCGCGCCTCCCTGTACGCCACGGCCTACCACCTGACCGGTGACCGCTACGAGGCCGAGGACCTGCTGCAGAGCGCGCTCTTCAGCACCTACCGGGCCTGGGGCCGGATCACCGACAAGGCCGCGGTCGGCGGCTACCTCCGCCGGACCATGACCAACCTGCACATCTCCGCCTGGCGGCGCCGCAAGGTCAACGAGTACCCGACCGAGGAGCTGCCGGAGACGGCCGGCGACACCGACGCGATGGGCGGCACCGAGCTGCGCACCGTGCTCTGGCAGGCGCTGGCGAAGCTGCCGGAGAACCAGCGCACCATGCTGGTGCTGCGGTACTACGAGGGCAAGACCGACCCGGAGATCGCCGACGTGCTGGGGATCAGTGTCGGCACGGTCAAGAGCAGCATCTGGCGCGCCCTGCGCCGGCTGCGCGAGGACGAGCACCTGAACAAGTCGGGCGACACCGTCCGGGCGTTCGGCGAGCTGGTCGCGTAACGAGGACTCCCGTCGGGGGACGGGGATCGGACGGTCACGGTCCGGGGGCAGCGGCTCGGGGGAGCGTGCCCGTGGGGGAGCCGCGGATCGTTCGGGGAAGGCGGAGGGCCCGGTGCGGGGGAGACGCACCGGGCCCTCCGTCGCGTTCCCGGGCCCTTCGTTCCGGGGCCGCCCGGCCGACCGCCGAGGGCTCCGGTTTCCGAGGGCTCCGACCGCCGAGGGCTCAGGCCGCCGAGAGCTCCGTCGGCCGGGCCGCGGCGCGGATCCGCCGCTCGGCCTCCGGGCCGGCGCACGCGTACGAGCCGAGCGCGACCTGCCGCCCGACGATGGACCGCTCGGCGCGCATCAGCCGCGCGCCCCGGCGCAGCAGCACCGGCAGCGACTTGCGGCTCTCCCGGACGTCCCGGCGCAGCCGGCGCCAGGCCGTGGTGAACGCGCCGTTGCGCAGGCACAGGGCGTCGCCGAGCAGGCCCTGGTCGGCGCACTCGGCGGTGATCTCGGCGGCGAAGATGCCCTCCGCTATGAACGCGACCGCGTCGCCCAGCTCCAGGCCGCGGGTGCCGGTCCGCCCGTTGTCCGGGATCGAGTACACGGGGACGTCGGCGCGGCCGTGCTCGTGCAGGGCGCGGATGGCGGCGACGGCCTGGTCGCGGTGCCAGGCCAGCGGGGAGTCCCAGTCGACGGAGCCGTCCGCCAGTCGCGGCAGGGTCGGGTCGTCCCCGTCCTTGTAGAAGTCGTCCAGCTGGAGCACCGGCAGGCCGCTGCGCTCGGCGAGCGAGGACTTCCCCGACCCGGAGGGTCCGGAGAGCAGGATCACCCGGGCATGCCCGGTCGGTGCGGGGTTCATGGGGGAGTCACTCACGGGACACCAGTCTGACGCATCCCGGCCGGTTGCCGAAACGGGTCGGCTCAGACCTTCCGCGGCGGCCCGGTGAGGGCGGCGCGGACCATCGGCAGGCAGCGGCTGTCCACCTGGAGGTAGACCGGTTCCCCGGCGCCGGGCGGCCGGTACGCGGTGGCGGCCCAGTCCTGGTCGTGCCAGGCGTCCGGCTCGGGCTCGTGGAAGGTGCCCCCGACGGGCAGTTCGAGCGGTTCGGCGCCGCGGGCCCGGAAGCACGCGGTGGCGGCCCCGGGGGTGATCGCCAGTTTCCCGTTGACGTAGCCGGGCCGCCGGTCCGGCCGGTCGGTGCGGGCCGAGCAGGGCAGCCGCACCGCCTTCCCGGTGGTCAGCCGGCGCCGGGCCCGGGCCACCTGCCAGCGGCGCAGCACGCCGTCCGTGACGAGTGCCATCAGCTCGCCCAGCTCCTCCATCGCGCCCCCCTCGGCGGTTTCCGTACCGGCGATTGTGGTCAGGGGAGCGCGGGGCCGGGATCCCCGAAAGTCGGACCGGGCGGCGACGAAAGTCGCCGGAACGCCGACGGACCCGCGCCAGGGGGGGAGAGGCGCGGGTCCGTCCTATGACCGTCCGGGCCCTGGGGGGGTGAGGGCACTGGGGACGGCCAGTCTGTGGGGTTGTTACGCGGAGCGTCGGAGGTCAGACACCCATCGGGTGCCAGACCGTCTTGGTCTCCAGGAACGAGAGTAGCCGGTCCGTACCGGGCGCATCGGTCCAGTCCTGGGCGAACGGGTCCAGCACCGGACGGACTACCCGCTTCAGGGTATCCGCGGCAGCGGTTTCCAGCGCCTTCGCCGCGCCGGGACCGTCGTCGGCGATGGCCCCGGTGAGGTCCACCGCGTTGACGTCCTGGTGCGAGGCCAGGGTGGGGGCGATGTCCGCGGTCCGGCCCGAGACGATGTTGACCACGCCGCCCGGGACGTCCGAGGTGGCCAGCACCTCGCCCAGCGACAGCGCGGGCAGCGGGGCGTCCGCGGCGGCCGCGACCACGACCGTGTTGCCGGTGGCGATCGCCGGGGCGATCACCGAGACCAGGCCGAGCAGCGAGTGCCCGTACCCGGCCTGCGGGGCGACGATCCCGACCACGCCGGTCGGCTCCGGGGTGGAGAGGTTGAAGAACGGCCCGGCGACCGGGTTGGCGCCGCCCGCGATCTGGGCGACCTTGTCGGTCCAGCCGGCGTACCAGACCCAGCGGTCGATCGCGGCGTCCACCAGCGCGGCGGCCTTCTTCGGGCCGATGCCCTCGGAGACGGACACCTCGGCGGCGAACTGCTCGCGCCGGCCCTGGAGCATCTCGGCGACCCGGTACAGCACCTGGCCGCGGTTGTACGCGGTGGTGCCGGCCCAGCCCTTGACCGCCTTGCGGGCGGCCACGACGGCGTCGCGGGTGTCCTTGCGGGTGCCCAGCGGGACGTTGGCGAGCCACTGGCCCTTTGCGTCGGTCACCTCGTACACCCGCCCGCTCTCGGAGCGCGGGAACTTCCCGCCGACGTACAGCTTGTAGGTCTTGAGGACGTCAAGACGCGCGATGACATCAGACATCGAGGTAGGCCTCCAGACCGTGGCGGCCACCCTCGCGGCCGTAGCCCGACTCCTTGTAGCCGCCGAACGGCGAGGTCGGGTCGAACTTGTTGAAGGTGTTGGCCCAGACCACGCCGGCCCGGAGCCGGTTCGCCATCCAGAGGATGCGCGAGCCCTTCTCCGTCCAGATGCCGGCGGAGAGGCCGTACGGGGTGTTGTTGGCCTTCTCGACCGCCTCGGCGGGGGTGCGGAAGGTCAGCACCGACAGGACCGGGCCGAAGATCTCCTCCTGGGCGATCCGGTGGGCCTGGCTCACGCCGGTGAACAGGGTCGGCTTGAACCAGAAGCCGGTGTCCGGGAGTTCGCAGGCCGGCGACCAGCGCTCGGCGCCCTCGGCCTCGCCGGCCTCGGTCAGCGCGGTGATCCGGGCGAGCTGCTCGGCCGAGTTGATGGCGCCGATGTCGGTGTTCTTGTCCAGCGGGTCACCGATCCGCAGGGTGGCCATCCGGCGCTTCAGCGCGTCCAGCACCTCGTCCTGGACCGACTCCTGGACCAGCAGGCGCGAGCCCGCGCAGCAGACGTGGCCCTGGTTGAAGAAGATGCCGTTGACGATGCCCTCGACCGCCTGGTCGATCGGCGCGTCGTCGAAGACGATGTTCGCGGCCTTGCCGCCCAGCTCCAGCGAGAGCTTCTTGCGGGTGCCGGCCACCTGCCGGGCGATGGCGCGGCCGACCGGGGTGGAGCCGGTGAAGGCGACCTTGTTGACGTCCGGGTGCGCGGTCAGCGCGGCGCCGGTGCGGCCGTCGCCGGTGACGATGTTGACGACGCCCTTCGGCAGACCGGCCTGGCGGCAGATCTCGGCGAAGCGCAGCGCGGTCAGCGGGGTGGTCTCGGCCGGCTTGAGGACGACCGTGTTGCCGGTCGCCAGCGCGGGCGCGATCTTCCAGGCCAGCATCAGCAGCGGGAAGTTCCACGGGATGACCTGGCCGGCCACGCCCAGCGGCTTCGGGTTCGGGCCGAAGCCGGCGTAGTCCAGCTTGTCCGCCCAGCCCGCGTAGTAGAAGAAGTGCGCGGCGACCAGCGGCAGGTCGACGTCACGGGTCTCGCGGATCGGCTTGCCGTTGTCGATCGACTCCAGCACGGCCAGCTCGCGGCTGCGCTCCTGGATGATCCGGGCGATCCGGAACAGGTACTTGGCGCGCTCGCTGCCGGGCAGCGCCGACCAGTCGGCGAAGGCCTTGCGGGCGGCCGCGACCGCGCGGTCCACGTCCTCGTCGGTGCCCCGGGCGAACTCGGCGAGCACCTGCTCGGTGGCCGGGTTGACCGTCTTCAGGGCCTCGCTGCCGGAGGAGTCGACGAACTCGCCGCCGATGAAGTGGCCGTAGGAGGTGGCGATGTCGCCCGCGGCGGCCGGGGACTCCGGGGCCGGGGCGTAGGCGAAGAGGCCGCCGGCGGGCTTGGCCGCGGGCTCCTCGGTGTTCTTCTTCTTGGCCATGGTGATCAGTCCACCGTCACGTAGTCGGGGCCGGAGTAGCGGCCGGTGGCCAGCTTCTGGCGCTGCATCAGCAGGTCGTTGAGCAGGCTGGAGGCGCCGAAGCGGAACCAGTGCGGGCTCAGCCAGTCGTCGCCGAGGGTCTCGTTGACCATCACCAGGTACTTGAGCGCGTCCTTGGTGGTGCGGATGCCGCCGGCGGGCTTGACGCCGACCTGGACGCCGGTGGCGGCGCGGAAGTCGCGGACCGCCTCCAGCATCAGCAGGGTGACCGGCGGGGTCGCGTTGACGGCGACCTTGCCGGTGGAGGTCTTGATGAAGTCGGCGCCGGCCAGCATCGCCAGCCAGGAGACCCGGCGGACGTTGTCGTAGGTCTGGAGCTCGCCGGTTTCGAAGATCACCTTGAGGTGGGCGGAGCTGCCGTCGGGGCGCTCGCACGCCTTCTTCACCGCGACGATCTCGTTGAAGACGTCGAGGTAGCGGCCGGAGAGGAAGGCGCCGCGGTCGATCACCATGTCGATCTCGTCGGCGCCCGCGGCCACCGCGTCGGCGGTGTCGGCGAGCTTGACCGGGAGGGCGGCGCGGCCGGCCGGGAAGGCGGTGGCCACCGAGGCGACCTGGATGTCGGTGCCCTTCAGGGCGGCCTTCGCGGTGGCGACCATGTCCGGATAGACGCAGATGGCGGCGACGCGGGGGGTGGTCGGGTCGGTCGGGTCGGGGGTCCTGCCCTTGGCGCACAGCGCGCGCACCTTGCCGACCGTGTCCGCGCCCTCCAGCGTGGTCAGGTCGATCATCGAGATCGCCAGGTCGATGGCGTACGCCTTCGCCGTGGTCTTGATCGAGCGGGTACCGAGCGCGGCGGCACGCGCCTCCAGGCCGACCTGGTCGACGCCGGGCAGGCCGTGCAGGAAACGGCGGAGCGAGGCCTCGGACGCCGCAACGTCCTGAAGGCCGCTGCCCGCAACGCCGAGGGCATTGGCTGCAACAGTGGACATAGTCACCAGGGCAGCATATCTACGCGCGTAGTGGGCCGCCAGGGCACCCGCCATTCGTGGCCGGACCGAGACCTCGGGGTGAGGAGCATGGGGCAGAATCGACGCCATGACCGAATCCGACGGCAAGCCCCACCAGGGCCCGGCCGCCCCCGATGGGGAGCCCGAGTACGCGGACCGCGTGTACCGCTCTGTCCCCGGTGTGATCTCCGGAGTGCTGCTGCTGGTCGTCGCGGCCTGGCTGATCGGCGACGCGGTGGTGAGCGGCACGGGGAAGACCCCGTACGTCGCGCTCGCGGCGATGCCGGTGTTCGCCTTCCCGGTGATCGCGTACACGCTGCGGCCGGCCGTGACGGCGGGGCGCGACCGGCTGGTGGTGCGCAACCCGTGGCGGACCGTCGTCGCGCCGTGGGCCTCGGTGGACGGGCTGCGCGCGGGGTACTCGGTCGAACTGCTCGCGGGCGGGAAGAAGTTCCAGGTCTGGGCGGTGCCGGTGTCGCTGCGCCAGCGCAAGCGGGCCACCCGGGCGCAGAGCCCCAGCGCCGCCGAGCACGCCTCCCGGACGGGCCTGGGCATGGGCCTGGCCAAGCGGACCAACCCGGTCGTCCAGGGCTCGCCCGACCCCACCCGCGCCTGGTCCGACCAGGTCACCGCCGTCCTCCAGGAGCTGGCCGAGCGCAACGCCGGGCGCCCCGCCGCCACCGGCCCGGTCGTGATCCGCTGGTGCTGGTGGGTGATCGCCCCCGCGCTGCTCGGCCTGGTCGCGCTGATCACCGTCATCGCGGTCTGAACCGCAGGAGCGGTCCGAACCTCACGAGCGGTCCGAACCTCACGAGCGGTCCTGTCCGTACGAGCGGTCCGAACCGCACGCGAAGGGCCCGCCGGTGGCGCACCGGCGGGCCC
>NZ_JBHUAF010000257.1:0-12280 GCF_042789895.1 Kitasatospora sp. NPDC056783 | reverse complement strand
AACGACGGCGGGCCCGCACCCCCGGTGAAGGGGGTACGGGCCCGCCGTACGGACTGCTCTAGAGCACTGGGGCTCAGACCGCGGCCGGGTCCTCCTCGACGAGGAGGTTGCGGGTGCGGTTCGGGTCCACCAGGATGCCGGGGCCCATGGTGGTCGAGAACGCGGTCTTCTTGATGTAGCGGCCCTTGGCGGCGGACGGCTTGGCGCGGAGCACCTCGTCCAGCGCGGCGGCGTAGTTCTCGACCAGCTGCTCGTCGGTGAAGGAGGCCTTACCGATGATGAAGTGCAGGTTCGAGTGCTTGTCGACGCGGAACTCGATCTTGCCGCCCTTGATCTCGTTGACGGCCTTCGCGACGTCCGGGGTCACGGTGCCGGTCTTCGGGTTCGGCATCAGACCACGGGGACCGAGCACGCGGCCCAGGCGGCCGACCTTGCCCATGAGGTCCGGGGTGGCGACGACGGCGTCGAAGTCCAGGCGACCCTTGGCGACCTCGTCGATGAGCTCGTCGGAACCGACGATGTCGGCACCCGCAGCACGCGCGGCCTCGGCACGCTCGCCGGTCGCGAAGACCAGGACCCGAGCGGTCTTACCGGTGCCGTGCGGGAGGATCACGGTGCTGCGGACCATCTGGTCGGCCTTGCGCGGGTCGACGCCCAGACGCATGGCGACCTCGACGGTGCCGTCGAACTTGGTGGTGCTGGTCGCCTTGGCGAGGCGGACGGCCTCGAGGGGGGCGTAAAGGCGCTCGCGGTCGACCTGGGCGTCCGCGGCCTTCAGGGCCTTGCTGCGCTTCATGGCTGCTCCTGAATGGTGAATGGAGTTGTGGTGTCTCGGGCCTGCGCGGGCCCTACCACAGGGGACAAGGGGGCTTTTCAGCCCTCGACGGTGATGCCCATCGACCGGGCGGTGCCGGCGATGATCTTCTCCGCCGCGTCCAGGTCGTTGGCGTTCAGGTCGGGCATCTTGGTGGTGGCGATGTCGCGGACCTGGGCGCTGGTGAGCTTGGCGACCTTGGTCTTGTGCGGCTCGCTGGAGCCCTTGTCGATACCGGCGGCCTTCAGGATGAGGCGCGCGGCCGGCGGCGTCTTCGTGATGAAGGTGAAGGAACGGTCCTCGTAGACCGTGATCTCCACCGGCACGATCATGCCGCGCTGCGACTCGGTCGCAGCGTTGTAGGCCTTGCAGAACTCCATGATGTTGACGCCGTGCTGACCCAGCGCGGGGCCGACCGGCGGCGCCGGGTTGGCCGCACCGGCGTTGATCTGGAGCTTGATAAGCCCCGTGATCTTCTTCTTCTTGGGAGGCATGTCTCTCCGGGTCCTTCCGAGAGGTGATTGCTGGTGCGTGCGGAACCGGGGCGACACCCGGCCGCCAGCACACACATCGGACCAGGCTAACGCGTCCGCGCCGCTGGACCAAAACGGATTCGGGGCAGGGCCCTCGGCCCCGCCCCGAATCCGAAGACCGTATGACTAGTTCTTCTGGATCTGGTCGAAGGAGAGCTCGACCGGGGTCTCCCGGCCGAAGATCTCGACCAGGCCCTTGACCTTCTTCGAGTCCGGGTTGATCTCGTTGATGGTCGCCTGGAGGGTCGCGAACGGACCGTCGGTGACGGTGACCGAGTCGCCGACCTCGAAGTCCAGCACCTGGATCTCGCTCGGCTTGACCGGCGAGGGCTTGCCGGCCTCCTTGGCCGCCTGGCGCTCGACGTCCGGGGCGAGCATCTTGACGACCTCGTCCAGGGTCAGCGGGTACGGGTCGTAGGCGTTGCCGACGAAGCCGGTGACACCCGGGGTGTTGCGCACGACGCCCCAGGACTCGGGGGTGAGGTCCATGCGCACCAGGACGTAGCCGGGGAGCTTGTTCTGGCGGATGGTCTTGCGGTCGCCGTTCTTGATCTGGACGACCTCCTCCTGCGGCACCTCGGCCTGGAAGATGTACTCCTCGACGTTCAGCGAGACGGCGCGCTGCTCCAGGTTCTGCTTCACCCGGTTCTCGTAGCCCGCGTAGGTGTGGATCACGTACCACTCGCCCGGCATGAAGCGCAGGTCCTCGCGGAACTTGGCGACCGGGTCGACCTCGGCGGCCTCCTCCTCGGCCTCGTCCTCGGTCTCCTCGGCGTCCTCGGCGTCCTCGGTCTCCTCGGCCTCCACGTGCAGCGCGGCCTCCTCGGCGGGCTCGCCGGCCTCGGCCTCGTCGTACGCCTCGACCTCGTCCTCGTCGCTGTCCGCGGCGTCCACGATCTGCTCGGCGGACTCGACGTCGTCAGCCAGCTCGGCCGCGTCCAGCTCGGCGGCGACATCCGCCTCGCGGACGGTCTCGTCGGCGTCGTACAGGGGGGACTCAGACACGGTGGCTGCTTCTTTCCTGGAGATGGTGAAGGTGGCGCGCTCCGCGACCGGCCCGGCGTGCGGCCGCTCGCGCGGGCGCCAGGTGAGGTCTCGGAGACTTCAACAGTACCGAGTCCACGGTAGCCGCGCGTACGTCCGGCGCCGACGGCTCGACCCGGACCGAAGAATCGGCCCGGGTCGGGAGTCTGTCGCGGAGGTGGGCGGTCGGATCAGCCGAAGACCAGGAGGCTCAGCTTGGAGAAGCCGTAGTCCAGGCCCGCCACGAAGGCCATCACGACCACGACGAACGTGACCACGACGGCGGTGTAGTTGGTGAGTTCGCCGCGGGAAGGCCAGACGACCTTGCGCAGTTCGGCGATGATCTGGCGGTAGAACAGGCCGATCCGCGCGAACGGGCCCTTCTTGGCGCGCTTGCCGGACTTCTTGCTTCCGCGCTTGCCCGACGCCTCGGCAGAGGTGGCCTCCGCGGCGCTGTCGGCACCCTCGGGGTTGCCGCTCTCAGGCGTTGCGGTGGAGCCCGTGGTCTCCGTCACTCGTCCTCACCTGAATCCGGGTCCTGCCGGACTTCGCCGCGCACCCGGTGGGGCACGACCGGCCGGCTAGCGGTGCTGATCGGTGCCATCTCCGCATCAAGCCCGCTCACTCCTGTGGAGCGAACGGGCTGAAAACGGATCTAGCAGCAGGGCAAGAGGGACTCGAACCCCCAACCGCCGGTTTTGGAGACCGGTGCTCTACCAATTGAGCTATTGCCCTACGGCGCCTCGCGGCTCCGGTGGCGACCAACCTACCGCATCTCCCCCCGCTGTCTGCACAGGCGGTGAAAGCTCCGGATCTTTTCGGCGGGCCGTCGAGCAGTGAGTGTACGTGGTCGAGGGGTGTTTGGTCGAACCTCTTCTTCCGGACCGGCCGGTCAGCCGCCGGATGTCCGGCGCGGCGGTGCTCCCGCCGCGGGATCGCCGGGGCCGCGATGCGGACGGAAACGTACGGATGCCGATACCCCGATGCCCGGTCCGTCCGGGTTCTGCGACCATGCAGGCATGAGCGCTTCCACCCCGCAGCCCGACCAGTCCATCCGCCCCGCCGACCGCCGGGTCTCCGCCCGCATCGGTGCGATCGCCGAGTCCGCGACCCTCGCCGTGGACGCCAAGGCCAAGGCCCTCAAGGCCGCCGGGCGTCCGGTCATCGGCTTCGGCGCCGGCGAGCCCGACTTCCCGACGCCGGACTACATCGTCGAGGCGGCCGTCGAGGCCTGCCGCGACCCGAAGAACCACCGCTACACCCCGGCGGGTGGCCTGCCCGAGCTGAAGGCCGCGATCGCCGCCAAGACGCTGCGCGACTCCGGCTACGAGGTGGACGCCTCCCAGGTGCTGGTCACCAACGGCGGCAAGCAGGCGATCTACGAGGCCTTCGCGGCGATCCTGGACCCGGGCGACGAGGTCATCATCCCGGCCCCGTACTGGACCACCTACCCGGAGTCGGTCCAGCTGGCCGGCGGTGTCCCGGTGGAGGTCGTCGCCGACGAGACCACCGGCTACAAGGTCTCGGTCGAGCAGTTGGAGGCCGCCCGCACCGAGAACACCAAGGTGGTGCTGTTCGTCTCGCCGTCCAACCCGACCGGCGCGGTGTACACCGAGGCCGAGGCCGAGGAGATCGGCCGCTGGGCGCTGGAGCACGGCCTGTGGGTGCTCACCGACGAGATCTACGAGCACCTGGTGTACGGCGACGCGACCTTCACCTCGCTGCCGGCCCTGCTGCCCGAGCTGGCCGACAAGTGCATCGTGGTCAACGGCGTCGCCAAGACCTACGCGATGACCGGCTGGCGGGTGGGCTGGGTGATCGGCCCCAAGGACGTCGTCAAGGCCGCGACCAACCTCCAGTCGCACGCCACCTCGAACGTCTCCAACGTCGCCCAGCGCGCGGCCCTGGCCGCCGTGGCCGGCGACCTGGACGCGGTGGCCGAGATGCGCGAGGCCTTCGACCGCCGCCGCAAGACCATCGTGCGGATGCTCAACGAGATCGAGGGCGTGTTCTGCCCCGAGCCCGAGGGCGCCTTCTACGCCTACCCGTCGGTCAAGGGCCTGCTGGGCAAGGAGATCCGCGGCCGCCGTCCGCGGACCTCCGGCGAGCTGGCCGCCCTGATCCTGGACGAGGCCGAGGTCGCGGTCGTCCCGGGCGAGGCCTTCGGCACCCCCGGATACCTGCGGCTCTCCTACGCGCTCGGCGACGCCGACCTGGTCGAGGGCGTCAGCCGGGTGCAGAAGCTGCTCGGCGAGGCCCGCGACTGACCCAGGCATCAACCTGACATTCGGGATTCACCCGGCACGCCGCCTCCTTTCACCCCTTCAGGGGATCGAAAGGAGGCGGTTCCCGTTCGGGGGCCGCATACGGCAGTATTCGCGAATGGAACGCCTGTTGAATCCGCGAGACGTCAGGGGCCTCCCGAAGGCCCATCTGCACCTGCACTTCACCGGCTCGATGCGGCCCGCCACCCTCCTGGAGCTGGCCGACAAGCACGGCGTCCGGCTGCCGGAGGCGCTCAGCTCCGGCGAGCCGCCCCGGCTGCGGGCCACCGACGAACGCGGCTGGTTCCGCTTCCAACGGCTGTACGACACCGCCCGCTCGGTGCTGCGGGACGAGGAGGACATCCGCCGGCTGGTCCTGGAGACCGCCGAGGACGAGCGGCGGGACGGCTCCCGCTGGCTGGAGATCCAGGTCGACCCGACCTCGTACGCGCCCCGGCTGGGCGGGCTGATCCCCGCGCTGGAGCTGATCCTGGACGCGGTCGAGCACGCCGCCGCGGCCACCGGGGTGGGCATCCGGGTGCTGGTCGCGGCCAACCGGATGAAGTCCCCGATGGACGCCCGGACGCTGGCCCGGCTGGCCGTCCGCTACGCCGACCACGGGGTGGTCGGCTTCGGCCTCTCCAACGACGAGCGCCGGGGCCTGGCCCGGGACTTCGACCGGGCCTTCGCCATCGCCCGCAACGGCGGGCTGCTGGCGGCCCCGCACGGTGGCGAGCTGGCCGGCCCGCAGTCCGTCCGGGACTGCCTCGACGACCTGGGCGCCGCCCGGATCGGCCACGGCGTGCGGGCCGCCGAGGACCCGCGGCTGATGGAGCGGCTGGCGGACCGGCAGGTCACCTGCGAGGTCTGCCCGTCCTCGAACGTCTCGCTCGGCGTCTACGAGCACCCCGAGGAGGTGCCGCTGCGCCGGCTCTTCGACGCCGGGGTGCCGCTCGCCCTGGGCGCGGACGACCCGCTGCTGTTCGGCAGCCGGCTGGCCGCCCAGTACGAGCTGGTCCGGGACGTGCTGGGCTTCTCCGACGCCGAGCTCGCCGAGCTGGCCCGGCAGTCGGTGCGCGGCTCGGTCGCGCCGGAGGCCGTCCGCAAGGAACTGCTGGCGGACGTCGACGGCTGGCTGGCCGGCGCCCGGTCCGCGGCGGACGCCACCTCGGACGCCACCGCCGCCGTACCCGTCTGAGGCCCGTCCGGCGGCGGAGCCCCGTCGGAGGCTAGAGCTTGACGCCCACCATCACCGGCTCGTTCACCAGCTCCACCCCGAAGGCCTCGCGGACCCCGTCCCGGATCTCCCGGGCGAGCGCCAGCAGGTCCTCGGCGGTGGCCGAACCGCGGTTGGTGAGCGCCAGGGTGTGCTTGGTGGAGAGAGTCGCCGGGCCGCTGCCGTAGCCCTTGCCGAAGCCCGCCTTGTCGATCAGCCAGGCCGCCGAGGTCTTGGTGCAGCCCTCCGGGGCCGGGTAGGCGGGGGCGTTCTCGGCACCCGGGCGGGTGCGGAAGGACTCGTACTGCGCGGCCGTGAGCACCGGGTTGGTGAAGAAGGAGCCGGCCGACCAGGTGTCGTGGTCCGCCGGGTCCAGCACCATGCCCTTGCCGGAGCGCAGTTCCAGCACCGCGCCGTACGCCTCGGCCAGCGGCACCCGCTCGCCCTGCTCGACGCCGAAGTGCCGGGCCACCTCGGCGTACTTGACCGGGGTGGAGAGGCCCGCGCGGTCCGTCAGGGCGAACCTCACCCGCAGCACCACGTAGCGGTCCGGCTCGGCCTTGAAGCGGCTGTGCCGGTAGGAGAACGCGCACTCGGCGTTCGACAGCGTGACCACCGCGTCGGCGGTGCGGTCGTACGCGACCACCTCGGTGATCGACTGCGCGACCTCCTGGCCGTACGCGCCCACGTTCTGCACCGGGGTGGCGCCCGTCGAGCCGGGGATGCCGGCCAGGAACTCGACGCCCGCCAGCCCGTGGTCCAGCACGGTGCGGCGGACCACCTCGGACCAGGTCTCGCCGGCCGCGACCTCCAGGACGGTGCCGTCCAGGGCGAGGCCGGTGGTGGCGATCCGCAGCACGGTGCCGGGGAAGCCGGCGTCGCCGATCACCAGGTTGGAGCCGCCGCCGAGGACCAGCAGCGGCTCGCCGGCCGCGTCGGCCTCGCGGACGGCCGCGATCACCTCGTCGTCGGTGTGCGCGGTCACCAGGCGGCGGGCCGGGCCGCCGAGCCGGAGCGTGGTCAGCGGGGCGAGGGGGGCGTCGTTTTCTACCAGCACGCCCACCAGCGTACGGGTGGCGGGGATGCCGCCCGGCACCCCCGCCGCCCGCCGCCGGCCGCGGCTCAGATCCGGGCGGGCTCGGCCGGGCTGTCGGCCCGCTCCCCCGGCGCGGCGGCCCGCTCCCCGCTCCGCCGCGGAACGAACGCCGCGGCGACCGCCCCGAGCGCGACGGCTGCCGCCCCGACGTACAGCGCGGGAACCAGCCCGTCGGTGAAGGCCTCCGCCGACTGGTAGCCGCCCCGGGCCGAGAACACCGCCGCGAGCACGGCGACCCCGAGCGCCCCGCCGACCTCGCGCAGCGCGTTGTTGGCGCCGGAGGCGATCCCCTGCTCCTGCGGCCGGACGCTGGCCATCACCAGCTGGGCGGTCGGGCCGAAGTACAGCGACATACCGATCCCGCAGATCACGATGGCCGGGAGCTGGGCGACGTAGTCCAGACCGGTGCTCCCGTCCACGACCAGGCCGAACAGCGCCAGTCCGACGGCCTGCAGCGCCAGCCCGGTGACCACGATCGGCCGGCCGCCGATCCGGTCGGAGACGATGCCCGCGATCGGCGAGACCAGCAGCGGCATCGCCGTCCAGGGCAGCATCCGGACGCCCGCCTCCTGCGGGCTGAAGCCGCCGACGCCCTGGAGGTACTGGCTGATCAGGAAGATCGAGCCGAACATCCCCAGGTACATCAGCAGGCTGGCGGCGTTGACGGCGGAGAAGGCCCGGACGCGGAACAGCCGCATCGGCAGCATCGGGTGGGCGGCCACCCGCTGCTCGTACCGGACGAAGGCGGCCAGCAGCAGGATGCCGCCGCTCAGGGTGCCGAGGACCAGCGGGCTGGTCCAGCCGTCCGGGTTGCCGCGGATCAGGCCGAGGACGACGCCGAACATCCCCAGGCTGACCAGCAGGGTTCCGGGCACGTCCAGGGCCCGGCCCGGGCCCCGGCTCTCGCCGAGCCGCAGGTAGGCCAGCGGCAGCAGGACGAGGCCGACCGGGACGTTCACCCAGAAGATCCACTGCCAGGAGAAGTGCTCGGTCAGCGAGCCGCCGATCAGCGGCCCCGCGGCGACGGCGAGGCCGCTGACGCCCGACCAGATGCCGAAGGCCAGTCCCCGCTTGGCCCGGGGTACGGCGGTGGTGAGCAGGGTGAGGGTGAGCGGCATCATCACCGCGGCCCCGACGCCCTGGAGGGCCCGGGCGGCGATCAGCTCGCCGATCTCCGGGGAGAGGGCGGCCGCGGCGGAGCCGGCGGTGAAGACCGCCAGGCCGACCAGGAAGATCCGGCGGCGCCCGAAGCGGTCGCCGAGGGCGGCGCCGAACATCAGCAGCACCGCGAAGCTCAGGGTGTAGGCGCTGACCGTCCACTCCAGGTCGGACAGCCCGCCGCCGAGTTCCTCGCGGATCGACGGCAGTGCGGTGGTGACCACCAGGTTGTCGAGTGCGGCCATGAAGCCGGCCGCGCTGACGATCACCAGGGTCCAGATCGCGGCCCTGCCCATCACCGCCGGTTTCTCCGTCATGGTTTCCCCCAGGTTCCTCTAGGTAGTTATCGATCAATAACTTCTGTGGGCCGAAAAAAGGCCGCACGGACACCGCCGCGCGACCGGCCTACGCGGGCGGCGCGCACTCGTCGAAGCCGCCCCAGATCCGGTGGTCCTGCGGATAGCCCAGCGCCACCAGGGTGTTGATCAGCATCCCGTACGCGAAGAACTGCGTGGCGGCCTTCATCCCGCCGCCGATCCGGATCCTGACCCGGTCGAACAGGTCCTCCCACAGCAGCCGGGCGGTCTCCCCCACCTCGTCCTCACCGGCCGCCCTGGCCGCGGACGCCGAGACGTAGAGCTGCATCTGCATCATGAGCTGGTCGCCGTTCTCGACCAGGCCCAGGTACGCGGTGGACATCGCCTCCGCGGCCGCCTCGCCGGACAGCCCGGCCGAGGCCTCGTCGAACACCCGCCAGGTCTCCTCGACGCAGCGCTCGGCGGCCGCGGCGAAGATCGCCTGCTTGCTCGGGAACAGCCGGAACAGGTACGGCTGCGAGACGCCCACCCGGCGGGCGATGGCCTCGGTGGAGGTGCCGTGGTACCCGCCCCTGGCGAACTCGGTCAGGGCGGCCCGGACGACGCTCTCGCGCCGCTCCTCCGCGCTCATCCGGATGCTCGACTTCGCCATGGATCCCAAGTTAGTGGCCAATCACTATCTACGCAAGGCCCGCGCCCGCGGCCGGAGATCCCGTACGGGACCCCGGCCGCCGCGACCCCCGGGGCCGCTCAGCCGAGCCGGACGACTGCCCGGGACATCCCGAGCACCTTCTGGCCGCCCGTGGTGGCCAGCAGGTCGACCTGCACCCGGCGGTCGTCCAGCTTCTTGGCGACCTTGGCCGAGACCTCGACCACCGCGCCGACCCCGTCGTTCGGCACCGGCACCGGACGGGTGAACCGCACGCCGTACTCGACCACCGCGGCCGGGTCGCCGACCCAGTCGGTGACCACCCGGATCGCCTCGGCCATGGTGAACATGCCGTGCGCGATGACGTCCGGCAGGCCGACCTCCAGGGCGAACTTCTCGTTCCAGTGGATCGGGTTGAAGTCGCCCGAGGCACCCGCGTACCGCACGAGTGTGTCGCGGGTCACCGGGAAGGACCGCGCCGGCAGCTCGGTGCCGACCTCGACCTCGTCGTAGCTGATCGCCATCGCGCTCACTCCCCCGCCTCGTCGGCGGCCCGGGCCACCAGGGTCATGACCGACGTCACCACGTGCTCGCCGGTCGCGTCCGTCACCTCGCCACGCACGGTGAGCACGTCGTTGCCCGCCAGTGACTTGATGTTGTCGATGGTCACCTCGACCGACAGCCGGTCACCGGCCCGCACCGGGCGGGTGTAGGCGAACTTCTGGTCACCGTGCACCACCCGGCTGAAGTCCAGGCCCAGCTCCGGGTCCTCGACCACCTGGGCGGCGGCCCGGTAGGTGATCACGAACGGGAAGGTCGGCGGGGCGATCACATCGGGGTGGCCCAGCGCCTTCGCCGCCTCCTGGTCGGTGTACGCCGGGTTGGCGTCACCGATCGCGGCCGCGAACTCGCGGATCTTCTCCCGGCCGACCTCGTACGGCTCGGTGGGCGGGTAGCTACGCCCGATGAAGGAGGGGTCGAGCGCCATGGCGGCTCCTCGGAACGCGGGTGGATACGAAAAAACTCCGGGCCGCACCCCCTGTTGAGGAGTGCGGCCCGGAGTCAGAGACCTGATTCACACAGGCCCGGCGCCCTACGTGAGGGTCAGCGGGTCTCGCGGTGCGCGGTGTGCGAGTTGCAGCGGGGGCAGTGCTTCTTCATCTCAAGACGGTCCGGGTCGTTACGCCGGTTCTTCTTGGTGATGTAGTTCCGCTCCTTGCACTCCACGCAGGCCAGCGTGATCTTCGGGCGGACGTCGGTGGCAGCCACGGGAGTGCCTTCCTTGGACAACGAATAAGAACACAACAAGAGTAGCCGACCGGGAGTGCGATCTCCCGACCGACTACGCGGGGTAGCGGTGACCGGACTTGAACCGGTGACACAGCGATTATGAGCCGCTTGCTCTACCAACTGAGCTACACCGCCACAGTGATCCGCAGCACAGCCGGAGCTGAACCGCTTCTCACCCGAGCCCCCATGCGGAATCGAACCGCAGACCTTCTCCTTACCATGGAGACGCTCTACCGACTGAGCTATAGGGGCGAACGAGGAAGAGATTACACGTTTCGCGCCCGGAGGTGAAATCCGTATCCCGCGGCGAAGACCGCAGGTGGGCGAGGTGCACGGACGAGCGATCCAAGGCCCGGCGTTCGATCGGCCTGCGAGCCGGGCGGCCCGGCCCGGTACGACTATTGCCCGCCTCCCGGCGACCCGCCCCACGGGCCCATAGGCTCGTCGCTCATTGATCGGGAGGACTGGCCGGCTGGACGGGCCAGCCGTACGGGGCCGACCGCGCGGGCCGGCCCGAGAAGGAGCCGGCGATGGACAGCGCAGCCGAGGACGGGCCGCACTCCGGGCCCGACCCGGCGGCCAACCCCCTCGGGCACGGCCCCGTCCTGCTGCTCACCGGCGCCCGGCTGGCCGACGGACGCGTGGTGGACGTCCGGATCAGCGGCGACCGGATCCAGGCGGTGGGCACCGCCGGCGGCCTCGGCCCGCTGCCCGCCCTGCCCGGCACGCCCACCGTCACCACCGGCGCCCGGATCGACCTGCGGGGCTACCTGCTGCTCCCGGCCCCCGCCGAGGCCCACGCCCACTACGACGCCGCCTTCTCCGCCGCCCTGCCCACCCCGCCGCCGGACAGCCCGGCCGACCTCACCCGCCGGATCACCGAGGCCGCGCTCACCTCGCTCGGCTACGGCGCCACCGCCCAGCGCACCCACGTCCGGATCGGCGACGTGCACGGCCTGGAGCGGCTGGAGGCGGTGCTCACCGCCCGGCAGGCGCTGCGCGGGCTGGCCGAGCTCCAGGCGGTGGCGATGCCCCGGCTGCTCACCGGACGGGCCGGCGCGGACGGGCGGGCCCAGCTGCGCGAGGCGCTCAAACTCGGCGCCACGGCGGCGGGCGGCTGCCCGGAACTGGACCCGGACCCAACCGGGTACGTGCACCTGCTGCTGGAGGCCGCCCGGGAGGCCGACTGCGCGGTGGACCTGCACACCGACGCCGCGGACGCGCCCCGGCTGGCCCGGCTGGTCGGGGCGCTGGCGCCGCTGCGGCCCCGGGTGACGCTCGGCCCGTGCGGGGCGCTGGCCCGGGGCGCGGCGACGGTGCTGGCGACCGCCGGGGTGCGGGTGGTCTGTCTGCCGCAGAACGGCTGCTGCACCGGCCTGGAGGGCCGGGCCGCGGGCCTGCGGCCGGGCCTGGTACGGGAGTTGGCCGCCGCCCGGGTGCCGCTGGTGGCGGGCAGCGGGGCGCTGCGCGATCCGTCCAACCCGGTCGGCCGGGCGGATCCGCTGGAGTCGGCCTATCTGCTGGCCGCCGGCGGGGAGTTGGACCCGGAGGCTGCGTACGACGCGGTGGCGAACCAGGCCCGGGTGGCGCTCGGCCTGCCGCCGGTCCGGGTGGACGCCGGGTTCCCGGCGGAGCTGCTGGCGGTGCGCGGGGACAGCCTGGCCGGGGCGCTCGCGGGCGGGCACAGCCGGCTGGTGGTGCACAGCGGCCGGGTGGTCAGCCGGACCAGCGCGGTGCGGGAGTTCGCGGACACGGTGGCCCTGGCGCTGCCCCGGCAGTGCGGCGGCGGGGACGGCTGAGCCGGACCCCGGCCCGTTCCGCGAACGGGCCGTCTCCCCCACCCGGGGGCGGCGCCGCTCAGGCGTTTCCGGCCCCGCCGGGGGGCACCTCCCAGCGGTGGCCGGGGGAGATCGAGGCGCG
>NZ_JBHUAF010000256.1:0-12293 GCF_042789895.1 Kitasatospora sp. NPDC056783 | reverse complement strand
GTCTGAAACCCGTCCCCGCGGCCCGCCGGCCGTCGGCTGGCCGCCGACGGACCCTCCTGACGGTTCGTCGGCATCCCCGAGGTGAAGCACGGTTCGGCGCCAGGGGCATCGGCTATGGTCGCCCGCATGATCGATTCCACCACGCGGGTCCGGATCGCCCGCCCCTCGCGTGACCTGGCGGCGGCCGAGCGCTTCTACGTCGGCGGCCTCGGCCTCGACGTGGTGTGGCGTAGCACCGAGCGGGTGTCCGGCAAGCACGACCTCCTGATGGTCGGTCCGTCCGGCGGCAGTTGGCACTTCGAGCTGACGCACGACCCGGAGCGGCCGACGGAACCCACCCCGACGGTGGAGGACCTGTTCGTCGTCTACCTCGGCACCCCGCTGGACGAGGCCCTGGTCGCCAGGCTGGAGGAGGCCGGCGGCACCCGGGTCAGTTCCCACAACCCCTACTGGGGCGAGTTCGGCGTGACGGTGTCCGACCCGGACGGCTACCGGTTGGTGCTCTGCTCCCGCACCTGGGAGGCCTGAACCCCCGGCTCCCGGGGTGCCCGGGCATCCGTGCCCGTCCCGCTCCCGTCTCCGCTCCCGCCGCGCAGCACCGCCACCCCCCGGTCCAGGTCCACGCCGAAGTACGGCGGCGCTCCGGCCGGCGCGTCGTCCCGCAGGACGAGTCGCTCCCTCTTCTGCTCGACCTGTATCCGCTTGCCCGAGCTGAACAGCGCGTGCAACTCCTCCAGCCCACCGACGCCCGTCCCCACCCCGGGGCCGCGGTGCCGCGGCCGCGAGGAGGACTCGTCCCAGACCTGCCATGATGCCAACAGCACCAGTCCCAGTACCGCCGCTGCCGCTGCCGCCACACCCACGATCAACCCCATCAACCCCATGTCCGCTCAACGCGCCCGCACCGCTCGGGCGTTCCGTCCCGGGTGCACCGTGACGAGCGGCACCCGGGAGAACCGCGGACGGCGGAGGGGCCGGCGACGGACAGCGAGCGGCGTGCCCACCGGTTACGCTGCCGCACGAACGGAAGGAGCACCCTCACCATGCCCGTGCGCGGAACACTCGTGGACATCCCGACGGCGGACGGCACCGCCGCCGCCTACCCCGCCCACCCCGACGACGGTCGGGCCCACCCGGGCGTCATCCTCTACATGGACGGCCTCGGTCTCCGGCCGCAGCTGGAGCGGACGGCCTACCGGCTGGCCTCGGCCGGGTACACCGTGCTCGTCCCCAACGCCTACTACCGCAGCGGCCGCGCGCCGATCGTCGAGCTGCCCGAGCTCATCGACCTGGAGCAGGTCGGCGAACTCTTCGCCAGGATCGGCCCGTTGCTCGACACGCTCACGCCGGAGGCGACCACCCGCGACGCGGACGCGTACCCGCGCGGGCTCGCTGAGTCCCCGCTGGCCCAGGACGGCCCGGTCGCTCTGACCGGCTACTGCCGCGGCGCCCTGCCGGCGCCGCGCACGGCCGCCGGCCACCCGGACCGGATCGCCGTCGCGGCCGGGTTCCACGGCGGCGGCCGCGCCACCGACCGTCCGGACAGCCCGCACCTGGGCGCGGACCGGATCACCGCCGAGCTGTACGTCGGCCACGCCGACCAGGACCCGTCGCTGCCGTCCGGGCGATCGGCATGCGCGACGACAACCTGAACGGCGACAACCCGATCGTGATCGGCGGCCACGCGCAGTACGGCTGGGTGCGCTCGACCAACCCCGGCACGTGGATCCTCTTCAACGCCTGCAACAACGGCGGCCCGCAGATGGTCCAGACGATGGACGGGAAGGTCGTCCTGAGCGGCGGGTTCAGCTTCCTGACCAACTGGACCGTGCGCACCGGGGGTTCGGCAGGCTCGTACACGCTCGGCGACTACCGGAACCAGTCCTGCATGACCGACAACGGGCCCGGGGCCGCGGTCACCATGGTCATCTGCATCCCCGGCAACACCGCGCAGGAGTGGCGGCTCCAGTGACCGCGCCGAGCGGGTGGGGGGCGTCCGAGTGGTGAAATGCGGCGGCGCGGTGGGCCGGCGGCCTGGGATGCTGTCGGGATCGCCTTCGTTGTCGTTGTCGTGAAGGGGGAGCCGTGGACTCCGATGCCGCCGCGCCGCTGTTGCTCGAAGGGCCTTTGCTGGAGGGCGAGTTCGTCCGACTGGAGCCCTTGGGCCGTGGGCACGCGGACGGTCTCGCTGCTGCCGCGGAGGAGGACCGCGACGGCTACACGTACACCTGGGTGCCCTCGGCGGACCGGGTGGGCGACTACATCGGGACCCAACTCGCGCGCCGGAACGCAGGGTTGCTCGCGCCGTACGCGCAGGTGGACCGGGTGTCCGGCCGGGTGGTCGGGGCGACGTCGTTCTGGGACCCGCGCCGTCGGCCCGACGACGGATCGCTGTTCGCGATCGAGATCGGGTTCACCTGGCTCGCGGCCTCAGCGCAGGGGAGCGGGCTGAACACCGAGGCCAAGTACCTGCTCTTCCGGCACGCTTTCGACGTGTGGCGGGTGGGCCGGGTCGACCTCAAGACCGACGCCCGAAACGGCCGTTCACGGGCGGCGATCGCCAAGTCCGGGGCGACGTTCGAGGGCGTGCTGCGGAACTCGGCCCCGTCCTGGGTGCCGGGGGAGGCCGGAAGGCTGCGGGACTCGGCGGTCTTCTCGGTCACGGACGAGGAGTGGCCGTCCTGCCGGGCGGGCCTGGAACGGCGGCTCGCGGAGCTGCGTTCCGCGAGGTCGCGTTCCGAGTAGCCGAGCCGTCGAGTAGGCGCGTAGGCGGGTTGCCGCGCAGCCGCAGCCGCAGCCGCAGCCGCCGCGACGGCATGGGGCGACTGGTTAGCAGGCATCCTCCCGGCCTGCAAGGGGATTCGGATGGCGGAACCTCGCCACCCGGACGTCAAGGGCGCGTATGGACTCTTCTACACACATGTAAAAGTCGATCGAGAGTCGGACGGCCGCCGGCTCCGCCCATCGGGCCGGCGGTCGGCGGGCGCGTGCCCGTAGGCGCAGGCGGTCGGCCGTCGGCCGGTCGGGCGTCCTTGGCGGGATGTCATGGATTGCCCTGGTTCGCCCGTCGATTGGAGGTTCTTTACCCGATGGCGGGACCTGGCCAATCGCTGAAGCAGGCCTGTCAATTCACCTGCTGGATTGTCATGCTTCTGATCACCCCCCAGCGGTAGCCCCCACCCCCACCCCTCGGTGGCGAGCCGCTCGACCGCACGGGGTTCCAGCACGTCAGCGCCCGTTCCGCCCCACGGTGCCGACCCGGCTCCCCGGGACGCGGTGCGACCGCGCCGCCCAGACGCGGTTTCCCGGAAGGACTCGTACGTGAAGCGTAAGCTCGCGGCCGTCGCCGTACTCTCGGCCACGGCCCTGTTGACCGGTGTGATCCAGGTGAGCACCGCCGCCCAGGCCGCTCCCGCCTCCTCCTCGCCCCAGGCCCAGTCCGCCCAGCAGCACGCGGCCGTGCTCAAGATCGCGGCAGGTCAGGCCGGCCCGCTCGCCAAGGCGCTCAAGCTCGGCGACAAGGAGCAACTCGTCGCCAAGGACGCGACGGTGGACAAGGACGGCACCCGTCACCTGCGCTTCGAGCGCACCTACGCGGGCCTGCCGGTGATCGGCGGTGACCTGGTCGTCCACCAGAAGGCCGACGGCTCGGTGAAGTCGGTCGACAAGGCCGTCACCGCGCGGATCGCGCTGCCGAGCCTGACCCCGAAGATCGCCGCCGCCCAGGCCGCCGCCCAGGTCACCGGGACGGTCAAGGCCACCGTCGGCGTGACCGCCGACGCCGACGAGTCGCCGCTGGCCCAGGTCCAGCCGGCCGACCGGGCCGAGCTGGTGGTCTGGGCCACCGACGGCGACCCGCGCCTGGCGTACCGCACCACGGTCGAGGGCGTGCGGGCCGACGGCACCCCGAGCCGCCAGATCCTGGTCACCGACGCCGCCGACGGCCGGGTCCTCGCCACGCACGAGACGATCGAGACCGCCGTCGGCACGGGCAACGGCGTCTTCGTCGGCCAGGTCCCGCTGACCACCACCCAGAGCGGCTCGCAGTACCGGCTGAACGACGCGTCCCGCGGCGGCCAGTCCACCAGCGACCTGAACAACGGCACCAGCGGAACCGGTTCGGTGGTCGCCAACACCAGCGACAGCTTCGGCGACGGAACCGTCAACAACCGCGAATCCGCCGCCGTGGACGCCCAGTTCGGAGCCGCCACCACCTGGGACTTCTACAAGAGCACCTTCGGCCGCAACGGCATCCGCAACGACGGCGTCGGCGCGCTGAGCCGGGTGCACTACGGCTCCAACTACGTCAACGCCTTCTGGGACGACAGCTGCTTCTGCATGTCGTACGGCGACGGTGCCAACAACACCGCCCCGCTCACCGAGATCGACGTGGCCGGCCACGAGATGAGCCACGGCGTCACCGCCGCGACCGCCAACCTCAACTACGCGGGAGAGTCCGGCGGCCTCAACGAGGCCACCTCGGACATCATGGGCACGATGGTCGAGTGGTACGCCAACCTGCCCTCCAACCCGCCGAACTACTGGATCGGCGAGCTGATCAACCTGCGCGGCGACGGCAGTCCGCTGCGCTACATGGACCAGCCGAGCAAGGACGGGGGCTCGGCGGACTACTGGGACGCGAACGTCGGCAACCTGGACGTGCACTACTCGTCTGGGGTGGCGAACCACTTCTTCTACCTGCTGTCCGAGGGCAGCGGCGCGAAGACGATCAACGGGTTCAGCTACAACAGCCCGACGTACGACAACTCCACGCTCGCGGGCATCGGCCGGGACAAGGCGGCGCAGATCTGGTACCGCGCGCTGACCACCTACTTCACCTCCACCACCGACTACGCGGGTGCCCGGGCGGGCACCCTCAGCGCGGCGGCGGACCTGTACGGTTCGGGCAGCGCGGAGTACAACGCGGTCGCCGCCACCTGGACGGCGGTCAACGTCAACTGAGCCGGGTCGGGCCACTCGGGCGGTTCATCTCGTCCGGGTGGTTCCGAGGGCTCCGGGGAGGCTTCGGAGTCGAGCCGGGACATCGGGCTCGATTCGGGTCCGGAGTCGAGCCGGGCCGGGGGCCTGAACCGATCGGGCCCCGGCCCGGGAAGACGCCAGGCCGAGGCCCCCGCCGGGCCGTGGGTGCCGGGCCGGCGGGGAAAAGCGGCGGGGCGACGGTGAGCGGACCACCGTCGCCCCTGCTGCCATGCTGCCTGACGATACGTCAAATTCCTTGCTCGTGCAGCTCGTGGGGTGATCTCGCGCCGGTCGACGGTGGCCTGGTGCCGTCGACCGGGTGGGATCGTGTCGTTCCCGGGCGGCCTCGTGTCGTTCCTTGGGGCTCGGACGGCCTCGCCGTGGACGGCGGATCGGCGAGGACCAGCACATCCGGCAGGCCTCCGTACACCCAGAAAACTCGACCATCGGGGCGGCAGCGGACTGCTCCCCCGAGCGGCAGCGCACGTGCTTCCGGGGGTGCTCGCCGTTTCCGTAGCGTCCCCGGCATGACGTTACTGACGCAATCTCCGCCGAACGCCGTCCGGCGATCCGCGCTGCTGGTCTACCTGGTGCTCGCCTACGCCGGGATGTGGGCGGCCATGGCGCCGCTGCTCGCCACCGGGTACCGGCGGGCAGACGCCCGGGAGGAGACCGGCGCCCTGGAGCAACTCTGCATCAGTGCGGCGATGTTGGCTCCGGCGCTGGCGGCGCTGTTCGTGGTCCGCTTCGTCGAGCGCGGCGGGCGCGGCGGGCGCGAGCGGCCTGGGGGGCCTGGGGGGCCTGGGGGGCTTGGGGGCGAAGGCCGGGACGGCGGCGGGGTCGGCGGGGTGCGGGAGGCGCTCGCGCTGCGCTGGCCCCGGCCGCGGGGCCGCGCGCTTCGGGCCTGCCTGCTGCCGCTCGGGGTGCTCGGCGGGCTGACGGCGGCGACGCTGGCGCTCGGTGCGCTGCTGGGCAGTTATCCGTTCGTGGGCTTCGGCTCGCTGAGCGCGGGGCAGGTTGGCGGGTGGGCGGTCCAGGGGCTGATCGGGATGGCGCTCTCGCTGCCGCTGTTCTTCGGTGAGGAGATCGGCTGGCAGGGGTTCCTCTTCCCGCGACTGCTGCGGCTCGGGGAGGCCGGTCGGGGCTCGGACGGAGGCAAGGAGCCGGGGCTGGTCCGGGCGTACGTGCTCACCGGTACGGCCTTCGCGCTCTGGCACCTGCCGACGCTGCTGATGGGTGGTCAGTACCCGGGGCGGCCCTGGTACCTGGCGGTGCCCGCGCTGACGGTGAGCTGTGTGCTCGTCCTGCCGGTCTTCACCTGGCTGCGGCTGCGTTCGGGGTCGGTGATTCCGGCGGTGCTGGCGCACACCTTCACGAGCAGCATGAGCGTGTCGATGGTCCGGGAGTTCGCCGACCCGGATGCCGAGTTGGACCCGCTCACCATGTCGCTCGCGGGCTGGCCCGGCTGGATCGTCCTCGGGGCGTTCGTGGCCTTCCTGGGGTGCACCGGACGCCTGCGGCCGGGTCGGTACGGTCCTGGGTGACGGGTGACGGGTGACGGGTGACGGGTGACGGGTGACGGGTGACGGGTGACGGGGCCGGTCGGGGCTGACAGATGACAAACGACGGATTTCAGATGACAGATTTCAACATCTGTCATCTGAAATCCGTCGGTCGAAAGCCGTCCGCCGTCCGCAGCCCTCCGTCACCCGCCCGCCGGCGCCAGATCCTTGCGGATCTCGTCCAGGATCAGCCCGGCCCCGGTGTAGCCGATGCCGAGCATCCACAGGCCGTCGTCCACCCGGAACACCCGACCGCTCCGTACCGCGTCCAGCTCCTTCCAGAGCGCGCCCTCGGTGACTTTCCCCTGGTCGGACTTGGCCGCGTCCCCGTACACCGAGTAGAAGATGACATCGGCTGCCGCCTGGTCCACCTGCTCCGGGCTGATCTCCAGGGAGAAACCGGGCTTGTCCTGGTTGACGGGCCGGCCGAGCCCGAGGTCCTTGAACAGCGAGCCGACGAAGGTGTCGTTCAGGTAGAGCCTGGTCGGCGATCCCGCCAGGAAGCGGGCCATCTCGACCCGGGTGGCCGCCGCCGTCGAGGGCCCGCCGAGTGCGGTGACCAGGTCCCGCAGCTTCGCCCGGTACGTCGCGTCCACCGCCTCGGCCTCGGCCTGGCGGCCCAGTGCCTCGGCGTGCAGTCGGACGTTCTCCTTCCAAGCCGGCCCGGTGGTCCTGGAGAGCACGGTCGGCGCGATCTTCGACAGTTCGTCGTACCGCTTGTCGTCGCGGACCTGGTTGCTCAGGATGAGGTCCGGCCGCAGCGCCGCGATCGTCTCCAGGCTCGGCTGGCCGATCGCCCCGACGGGCTTGGTCCCGGACAGCCGCTCGGCGGGCAGGTACGCGGGGAAGGCGGTGCCCGCGCTGACGGTGGTGGCGCCGACGGGGCTGAGGCCGAGGGTGACCACGGAGTCCAGCGCGTCGGTGTCCAAGGCCACCACCCGGCTCGCCCGCGCGGGTACGGTGCTCTCGCCGCGCGCGTGCCGGACCGTCCGGGTGCCGCCGGAGCCGGACGAACCGCCGCCCGGCGCGGGGGAGTCGGGTCCGCACGCGGCGAGCGCGGACCCCGGGACGAGCGCCCCGGCGAGGCCGAGGGCGGCACGGCGGCTGAGCGGTCGGGGCATCGGCGGCACCTCCAACGTGCGGGCAGGGCGCGGGAATCCCTGCCCGCACGGCCGCCCGGTTACGCCTCGGAGCCGTTCTCCCGTCGCTGGCGCAGCAGTTCCTCGTACTCGGCGTGCACCCGCCGGTCCATCGCGAGGGTGAACTGGGCGTCCGCGACGGTACGGGCCAGCGGCCGCACCCGCATGACGCGCTCGGTGAGCCGGGCGGCCTCGCCGGGCGGGAGCGGGGTGTCGGTGGCCAGCGCGCTGAGCACGTGGTCGCTGACCACCTCGATGAAGATCTCGGCGATGGCGTCCACGTGTTCCCGGGTGCGCCGGCTGGCTTCCAGTACGGCCGAGAGCGGCACCCCCTCCGCCACCAGCTCGGTGGTGGCGTCCATCAGCCGGCGGCTGACGTGGGTGATGCCGTCCTCCTCGACGGCGATGTAGCCCTGGGCGATCGATTCGGCGACGTTCTCCTCGGTGAGCTGGTCCCCGAAGGCGGTCTTCAGCTCGTCCCAGTCCAGGCGTACCGGGGTCTCGTCCGACCACGGTGCGACGATGGCGGCCTCCAGCCCGATGAGGCCGGCGACGTCCCGCCCGCTCTCGCCGGCGCCGATCAGCTCGGTGATGCCGCCCAGGGTGTGGCCGCGTTCCAGCAGTTCGCCGATCATCCGCAGCCTGGCCAGGTGCTCCTCGCCGTACCAGGCGATGCGCCCCTCCTTGCGGGGCGCCTGGAGCAGTTTGCGCTCGCGGTAGAAGCGCAGGGTGCGGGTGGTGATCCCGGCCGCCTCGGCCAGTTCCTCCACCCGGTACTCGCGTTTTCCGTCGCCCGCGGCAGCTCTGACCTTGTCCACGGCGATCAGCATAGGACCGTCGGCTCGGAAGGTTCCCCGATCCGGAGCCGCCGCGCTTCTTCCATCCGGTGTCGGCACGGGCTACCCTCCAATCGTGCCAGTGATTACTGGCGCGATTGGCAGGGTCCCGGAGGCGAGCCCCGGGAGGCTCCGGGGCGGACGGCCCCGGAAGAGCGCGACGATCACCGCCCCACCCTCAGGAGGTTGCCGCATGGCATCCAGCAGCAAGCGCCCCCGCTCCGACGCGTCCACCGCGACCGGCACCGCCGCTGCGCGGGAGAGCGTCCCGCACGTCCGGGTGGCGGTGATCGGCTCCGGCTTCGGCGGCCTCGGTGCCGCGGTCCGGCTGCGCCGCGCCGGGATCACCGACTTCGTGGTCCTGGAGCGCGCGGACTCCGTCGGCGGCACCTGGCGCGACAACAGCTACCCCGGCTGTGCCTGCGACGTGCCCTCGCACCTCTACTCCTTCTCCTTCGCGCCCAACCCGGACTGGCCGCGCAGCTTCTCCGGCCAGCCGGACATTCGCGCCTACCTGGAGAAGGTCGCCACCGTCTTCGGCCTCCGCCCCCATCTGCGCTTCAACGCCGAAGTTCTGGAAGCCCGTTGGGACAGTGAGCGGACCCACTGGCGGATCGACACTTCGGCCGGCCAGTGGACCGCCGATGCCATCGTCTCCGCCGCCGGGCCACTGGCCGACCCGCAGATCCCCGACCTTCCCGGGCTGAGCGGCTTCCCCGGGAAGGTCTTCCACTCCTCCCGCTGGGACCACGGCTTCGAGCCGGCCGGCAAGCGCGTCGCGATGGTCGGCACCGGCGCCTCCGCCGCCCAGATCATCCCGGCGATCCAGCCCCGGGTCGACAAACTGACGGTCTTCCAACGCACTCCGGCCTGGGTGCTGCCGCGCAGCGACCGCGAGATCAGCGCGCTGGAGAAGTGGGTGCACGGCCGCCTGCCGGTCACCGCGAAGATCCGCCGCGGCGCTCTCTTCGCCCTGCGCGAGCTCCAGGTGGACGCGTTCGTCCGCCGGCCCGGGCTGCTGCGCCTGGTCCAGCAGGTCGCCGAACGCCACCTCGCCCAGGGCGTCCGGGACCCGGCGCTGCGTGCCAAGCTCACCCCGGACTACCGGATCGGCTGCAAGCGCATCCTGCTCAGCAACACCTACTACCCGGCGCTCGCGGCGGCCAACACCGAGGTCGTCGCCTCCGGGCTGCGCGAGGTGCGCGGCTCCACGCTGGTCGCGGCCGACGGCAGCGAGCACGAGGTGGACGCCATCGTCTTCGGCACAGGCTTCCACGTCACCGACATGCCCATCGGCGCACGGGTGTTCGGCGTCGACGGGACGAATCTGGCCGAGGAGTGGAAGGACGGCATGGAGGCGCTGCGCGGCTCGACCGTGCACGGCTTCCCGAACCTCTTCTTCGTCATCGGCCCCAACACGGGCCTCGGCAACAGCTCGATGATCCTGATGATCGAGTCCCAACTGAACTACATGATCGACGCGTTGATCACGCTCGACTCGATCGGCGCCACCGCGATGCAGCCGACCGCGCGCGCCCAGCGGCACTGGAACCTCGAACTCCAGCACCGGATGGACCGCACCGTCTGGACCACGGGCGGCTGCCGCAGCTGGTACCTCGACCCGAGCGGCAAGAACACCGTGCTCTGGCCCGGCTCCACCACCTCGTTCCGCCGGGCCACCCGCAAGGTCGACCTCGGCGAGTACGAGCTGATCATGCGCACCGCACCGACCGTCGCCCGCACCGTCCAGGAGGCCTCCGCATGAGTCCCGTCCGGCTGCCCGCCGAGTACGAACCTCCGATTCCGGTGGAGGAGTTGGGCGTGCGATCGGCGGACGGCGTCCGCCTGCACGTCGAGGTCCACGGCCGGTCCGGCGCGCCCACCGTGGTGCTCGCGCACGGGTGGGCCTGCTCGATCGCCTTCTGGGCCCCCGTGATCCGCCAACTGTCCGACCGCTACCGGGTGGTGTCCTACGATCAGCGAGGCCATGGGAGGAGCGAGGCCCCGCCGGGCCGGGTCGGCTACTCGACCCGGGCGTTGGCCGAGGACCTGTCCGCCGTGCTCGCGCTGACCCTCCCGGAGGGGGAGCGGGCGGTGCTGGCCGGGCACAGCATGGGCGGGATGACCATCATGGCCGCCGGTGGCCGTCCCGACGTCGCCGAGCGCACCGCCGCCGCCGTGCTGATCTCCACCGGGCCCAGCGATTTGGTCGCCGAACTCACCGTCCTGCCTCCGGCCGTGCGTGCCCCGGGTCTGCGGCGATTCCTGCACCGGCAGCTGCTGCGTTCCCGAATGCCGCTCGGGCCGGTCTCGCCGGTCAGCCGGGCCGCGTTCAAGTACGCGACCATGGGCCCGAGTTCGCCCGCCGGCCAGGTCGAGGCGACGGCCCGGATCCTGCACGCCTGCCCGGCCGCCGTCCGCGCCAACTGGGCCGCGGTGCTCGACCGGCTGGACGTCCGTGCCGGGCTCGCCCGGCTCGCCGCGCCCACGGCGGTGGTGGTCGGCACCGGCGACCGGCTGACCCCGCCGGTGCACGCCCACCGGATCGTCGCCGAACTCCGGGAGCCGCAGGGACTGTTGTTGCTGCCCGGGGTCGGCCACATGTCGCCGCTGGAGCGTCCGGTGGAGGTCGCCGCCGAGATCCATCGGATGGCCTCGACGTACCTGACGGCCGCGGCCTCCGCTGTTCCCGCGGCCGTGCCCGCCGCTGTTCCCGCTTCCGTCGACGAGAGGACCGCTGTCGAATGAACGCCATCCCGCCGTTGTCCGAGCAGGTCGTGGTGGTGACCGGGGCCGCGCGCGGCGTCGGTGCGTCGCTGGCCCGCAAGCTCGCCCGGCGCGGGGCCAAGGTGGCCCTGCTGGGGCTGGAGCCGGAGGAGCTGAAGACCGTCGCGGCGCAGTGCGGCCCGTCGGCGACGAGCTGGGAGGTGGACGTCACCGACCTCGACGCGCTCGAGGACACCGCCCGGCTGGTCAAGGAGCACTACGGGCGGATCGACACCGTTGTCGCCAACGCCGGGATCGCCCTCGGCGGGCCGCTGGCCGAGAGCGACCACAAGGCGTTCAGCCGGGTCATCGAGGTCAACCTGCTCGGTAGCGTGGCCACCGCGCGGGCCTTCCTGCCGGCGCTCTCGGAGAGCCGCGGCTATCTGCTTCAGGTCGCCTCGCTCGCCGCGTTGACCCCCGCGCCGCTGATGAGCGCGTACTGCGCCAGCAAGTCCGGCGTGGAGGCCTTCGCCCACTCGATCCGCGCCGAGGTGGCCTTCCGTGGGGTCAAGGTCGGGGTCGGGTACCTGAGTTGGACCGACACGGACATGGTGCGCGGCGCCGACGAGGACGCGGTGCTCAAGCAGATGCGCTCCCGGCTGCCGTGGCCGGCGAACAAGACGTATCCGCTGGAGCCCGCGGTGGACCGGATCGTCGCGGGGATCGCCCGCCGGTCCGCGCATGTCTACGCCCAAGCCTGGCTGCGCGGGATGCAGCCGGTCCGCTGGCTGCTGCCGAGCCTGATCGCGGTGGTCGGCTCCCGGGACGTGGCCCGGCTCGCCCCGCAGCTGGCCGCCACGGCCGCGAGCCGTCTGCGCGCGGTCGGTGCCGGAGGGGCGGCGGACACGGCGGTCCGGGGGAGCCGGAGCGGGGCGGGCGACTGACGGCGGGAGGTCGTCAGCCGACAGATGACAACTGACAGATGACAGCTGACAGATTTCGAAATCTGTCAGCTGTCATCTGTCACCCGTTCGCCCCCACCCCCGCCAGGCCCTGCCGTCGCCCCCGCC
>NZ_JBHUAF010000255.1:0-12333 GCF_042789895.1 Kitasatospora sp. NPDC056783 | reverse complement strand
CGTTCCGGGCCCGCGGCCGGTTCGCCGAGCGGACCCGGACCGGACCGGACGCAGACCGGACCGGACCGCGTCCGACCCGGGCCGTGCCTAGTCCGGGTCGGACCGCTCCTCGTCGAAGTGGTGCTCCCAGACCGTCTCCACCGACGGTTTGCCGTGCAGGTCCGGTACCTCCCGCAGCCAGGCCGGCCGCCCGGCCCTGGTCCGGGCCGCCCGCCGCCGCTCCGCCTCGCGCAGCTGCTCGGGCGTGGCGAAACCCTCCGGCAGCCACTCCTCGGAGAGCACCGCCCGGGCGGCCAGGTGGGTGACGTACGCGTGGCGGACGGCGTCCACCGAGTCGAAGCCGGGCTCGCCGGCCAGCCACTCGTCCGGGACCAGCGCCAGCACCTCCTCCAGCAGCGGCACGGTGACCAGCGGGCCGAGTTCCTCGTCGGCCAGCCGGACGTCCGGGGCCGAGCCGCCGAGCGCGTGCGCACTGAGGTCGTACCGCTTGCCGACCGCCGCCTCGGCCCCCGCCCAGCGGTGGTGGAAGATCAGCGCGGCGCCGTTGTCGATCAGCCAGAGCCGCCCGTGCCAGACCACCAGGTTGGGGTTGTGCACGGTGCGGTCGACGTTGCCGGTCAGGGCGTCCAGCCAGACCACCCGGCCCGCCTCGGCCGAGTCCACCGTGATCATCCCCGGCCGGAAGTCCCGCGCGCCGGGCAGCAGGTCCATCCCGAGGTTGAGGCCGGCGCTGGCCTTGAGCATGTCCTGGATCTCGGTGTCCGGCTCGTCCGCGGCGACGACCGGATCGAAGTCCACCAGCCGCAGCTCGGGCACCCGCAGGCCCAGACGCCGGGCCAGTTCGCCGACGATCACCTCGGCGATCAACGCCTTGCGCCCCTGCGCGGCGCCGGTGAACTTGACCACGTACGTTCCCAGGTCGTCGGTCTCCACCACACCGGGGACGGAGCCACCGGCCCGCAGCGGGTCGACGTAGCGCACAGCAGTCACCAGATCGAGCACACCGGTCACCCTATCCCGCCGCGTCCCGGGCGCGACCCTGTGATTGGCTTGCCGGACAGAGCGGAACCCACCACACGAGGAGAGCAAGGTCATGGGACAGGTGCAGGCCACCACCGAGCGGGTCTACGATGCCGCGCCCGAGCGGGTGTACGAGGCGCTGGCCGACTACCAGGTGACCCGCCCGAAGCTGCTGCCCGCGCAGTACAGCGAGTACGAGGTGCGGGTCGGCGGCACCGGCGCCGGCACCCAGGTGCACTGGAGGCTCCAGGCCACCGAGAAGCGGGTGCGCGACTGCCTGTTCACCGTCTCGGCGCCCAAGCCCGACCAGCTGGTGGAGAAGGACGCCAACTCCAGCATGGTGATCACCTGGACCGTCTCGGCCGTCGGCGAGGGCCGCTCCAAGGTCACCGTGTCCGCCACCTGGCAGGGTGCGACCGGCATCGGCGGCTTCTTCGAGCGGACCTTCGCTCCCAAGGGCCTGAACCGGATCCACGACCAGGTGCTGGCCAACCTCGCCGCCGAGGTCCGCTGAGCCGCCGAGGTCCGCTGAGCCGCCGAGGTCCGCTGAACCGCCGAGCTCGGCCGAGCCGCCGGACTCCGCCGGACTCCGCCGGCCTCCGGTCTCCGTGGAGCATCCCGGAGATCCGCCGGGCCCGCCGCGCCCCCACCGGAGCGCGCGAATCGCCCGGGAATTCGAGCGGTTCGGCCACCCGTACGAGCCGAAAGCCGTACGGGTGGCCGAACCGCCACCTGTGGGTGACGCGGGCCCCCGGCGCGGGGGAGCCACCCTAGGCTCGCCGCCGTGCATATGACGATCCTTCACATCTCGCAGCCGGTGGACGGCGGAGTCGCCCGCGTCGTCACCGACCTGGTCCGGGGGCAGCGGGAGGCCGGTCACCGGGTGCTGGTCGCCTGCCCGGGCGGCGGGCGGCTGGCCGAGGAGAGCGCCGCGGCGGGCGCGCTGGTCCAGGACTGGCCCGCCCGGCGCCCGCCCGGCCCGGGCACCCCGGCCGAGGCCTGGCGGCTGCGCCGGATCGTCCGGGCGGCCGCGCCCGACGTGGTCCACCTGCACAGCGCCAAGGCCGGACTGGCCGGCCGGCTCGCCGTGCGGGGCGCGGTGCCGACGGTCTTCCAGCCCCACGCCTGGTCCTTCGCCGCCGTCGACGGCGCGCTCGCCGCCGCCACCCTGCGCTGGGAGCGCTTCGCTACCCGCTGGTCGCACCGGGTGCTGTGCGTCAGCGTCCAGGAGCGGGCCGACGGCGTGGCGGCCGGGGTGCACGCCGACTGGGCGGTGGTGCCCAATGGCGTGGACCTGCGCCACTACGCGCCGGGTGACCGCCGCGCCGCCCGGATCGCGCTCGGCCTGGACCTGGACGCCCCGCTCGCGGTGTGCGTCGCGCGGCTGTGCCGGCAGAAGGGCCAGGACGTGCTGCTGGCCGCCTGGCCGGAGGTGCTGCGCCGGGTGCCGGGGGCCCGGCTGGCGCTGGTCGGCGGCGGTCCGGAGGAGCAGCGGATCGCGGAGCTGGTCCGGGGGAGCGCCGGGCCGGCCCGGGTGCGGCTGGTCGGGGACGTGCCGGACCCTCGCCCGTGGCTGGCGGCGGCCGATCTGGTGGTGCTGCCCTCGCGCTGGGAGGGGATGGCGCTGGCCCCGCTGGAGGCGATGGCGGCGGCCCGTCCGGTGCTGCTGACCGATGTGCCCGGCGCCCGGGAGTGCCTGCCGGCGTCCGAACTCGCGCACGCGGTGGTGACGCCCGAGGACCCGGCGGCCCTCGCCACCCGTATGGGGGACGCGCTGTCCGATCCGATCGAATGTGAGCGGCGCGGCGCCCGGCTGCGTGACCACGTGGCCGACCGCCACGACGTGCGCGCGGTGGTCGAACAGGTGGACGCCCTCTACCGCCACCTGCTGGGCGCCGGCCCAACGGCGGGGCGGCGCCGGGCCCGTGTCCCGGAGCGGATCTGATCGTTTCACATGCCGTGAATGACCGCCGTTTCCGGCGCTGTCGTATTCGCGCCCTCGGCCGGATATGGGGCGAGGATTCATATCCGAAATACCTATTAATGGGCGGCTGGAATGAAACGGCAAGTCAACTTCCGTCCTGTAGGGCCTGGTTCGGTATTGTCGGATTTTGCCTGCTTCGTTCGGATTCCGTGCCGGAAATTCACGGCTGAGCCCCTCGCGACCGATTTCTCGACGGCCGATTCCCTCGCGGCCGCTCCCGCCGCGATCAGCCCCGCCACCGGACGTCCGAAAGCGACCAGCGGCAGCAGGTGCTGTCAGGACCGCGCCCATCGAGCCGGGACGGCCGCCCCGCGCCAACCGGTGCCGGGGCAGCGTCACCCCGGGCACACAGCAGGGGAGATCGTGCGCTGATGACCATTGACCACGACAGTGTGCCGCGAGCGGGCGGGCCCCTCTTCGGCCCCCGTCGGCCCGGCACCGGGCTGCTCGACCGCCCGGCGGAAGCGGAGCGCTCCCACGCGGTCCCGCCGCTGGGCCGGCCCCGTGGGACGGTCCGCGCCCGGCTGGCCCTGTCGCTCGCCCTGGCCCAGGCCGACACCATCGCACTGTGCTCCGCCGGCGGCATCGCCAACCGGGCCTTCGACCCGGCCGCCCCGCTCGACCCCCTGCTCGGCGTCCCCGCCGTCCTGCCCCTGCTGCTCCTGCTCAACCTGACCGGCGGCCTCTACCGCACCCGGCTCACCCTGTCCGTCCTGGACGAACTGCCCGCACTGGCCGCCCGCGCCGTGGTCGCCACCGCCTTCGCCGTCACCCTGTCCGGCTGCCTCGGCGGCCGCTGGCCCGACTGCGGCCCGGCCACCCCCGCCCGGCTCGCCGTCCTGCTCGGCGCCCAACTGCTGATCGCCTCCATCGGCCGCGCCGTCCTCTACCACCTCGTCCGGCGGATCCGCCGGGGCCACCCCGGCGCCGTCCTGGTGCTCGGCGCCGGCCGACTCGGCCGCCGGGTCGCCGCCGCCCTGCGCGAACGCCGCGAGTACGGGATGCGCCCGGTCGGCTTCCTCGACGCCGACCCGCCGCTGCTGCCCGGCGACACCGACCTGCCCGTGCTCGGCGGACGCGAGGCACTGGAACGCGAGGTGCGCCGGCACCACGTCCAGCACGTGATCGCCACCGCCGGCGCCGCCGACGAGGCCGAGACCGCCGCCACCCTGCGCGACGCCGCCCGGCTCGGCTGCCAGGTCTGGCTGGTGCCCGCGCTGCGCGAGTACGGCTCGCTGCCCGCCGCCCCGATCGCCGGCGCCGACCACCTGTGGGGCTTCCCCTGCCTGCGGGTCGGCCGCCCGGCCAGGAGCCGCCCCGGCTGGGCCGTCAAACGCGCACTGGACGTCACCGCGGCCGCGATCGGCCTGCTGCTGCTCACCCCCGTGCTGGCACTCTGCGCCCTCGCCGTCCGCTTCGACACCGGCCCCGGCGTGCTCTTCCGCCAGCAGCGCACCGGGCTGGACGGCCGAGTCTTCACCGTCCTCAAGTTCCGCACCCTGCGCCCGAACAACGAGCACGAGTCCGCCACCCGCTGGAACATCTCCCAGGACCACCGGATGGGCACCGTCGGCCGGCTGCTGCGCAAGAGCTCACTGGACGAACTGCCGCAGCTGTGGAACGTCCTGCGCGGCGACATGAGCCTGGTCGGCCCCCGCCCCGAACGCCCCTACTTCGTCATGCGGTTCGGCCAGGCCTACCCCGAGTACGCCGACCGCCACCGCGTCCCGGTCGGCCTCACCGGCCTGGCCCAGGTCAACGGCCTGCGCGGGGACACCTCCATCGAGGACCGGGCCCGGTTCGACAACCGCTACATCGAGAGCTGGAGCCTCTGGCAGGACGTCAAGATCCTGTGCCGCACCGCGGTCCTGGTGCTCCGCCCGGACGGGAGCTGACCCCGCGTGGCCCTGACCATCCCGGCCTTCCCCCGCCCGGCCTTACCGAAGGCGCTGCCCGCACTCGCGGACCGCACCAGCCCGCTGGCCGCCGCCACCGTCCTGCTGGTCTGCGTGCCCACCGGGGAGAAGGACGTCGCCGCCGCCGTCCACATCACCGCCGCCGACCTGGCCTCGCTCGCGCTGGTCGCCCTCACCGCGCTCAACCTGCTGCGCGGACGGCTGCCCGCGATCAGCCGCACCACCTGCGCGCTGTTCGGCGCCGTCGTGGTCGCCGCCGCCGTCGCCACCCTCGGCTCGACCGACCCCACGGCGAGCGTCACCGGCTTCGTCCGGCTCACCCAGGTGTTCGTCCTGGTCCCCGCCGCCGTGCTCTGCTCACTGCGGGACCGCACCGACCAGCGGCTGGTCCTCGGCTCCTTCGTCCTCGCCGCGCTGATCCAGGGCGCGGTCGGCGCCGAGCAGTACCTCACCCACACCGGCGCCTCCTACACCGGCCAGCCGATCCGGGCCGTCGGCACCTTCGGCGCGCTGGACATCATGGCGATGTCCAGCGTGGTCAGCTACGGACTGCTCGCCGCCCTCGCCCTGGCCCTCGCCGAGCGCCGACCCGGCGGCAACGCCCGGCTGCGCCGCGCGATGTTCGCCTCCGCCGCCTTCCTCACCTTCCCGCTGGCCGTCTCCTTCAGCCGCGGCAGCTGGATCGCCACCGGGCTCGCCGCCACCGTGCTGCTGCTGCGAGCCGACGCCCGGCTGCTGGCGCGCGGAGCCGTCCTCGGCCTGGCCGCCGCGGTCGTCCTGGTCGGCGGACTCGGCCTCGGAGGTTCCGGCGTCACCAAGCGGCTCAGCTCGATCGGCTCCGTCTCCGCGGCCCCCGACCAGTCCGTCTCCGACCGCTACGACCTGTGGGCCACCGCCGGACGGATCTGGCAGGACCACCCCGTCCACGGCGCCGGGCCCAAGGCCTTCCAGCAACTGCGCGACAGCCACGCCCCGCTGCGGCTGTCCTCCGGCAGCGACGCCGCCGACGCCACCATCGGCTTCCAGCGCGAACCGCTGCTCTCCCCGCACAACATGTACTTCCTGGTGCTCAGCGAGCAGGGCCTGATCGGCATCACCGCGTACGCCGCGCTCTTCCTCGCCCTCCTGCTCGGCTGCCTGCGCCACCGCCGTGGCCCCGGGCTCGCCGCGCTCGCCCTGCTCACCTGGGTGCTGTTCGACTTCCTGTACGCCGACATCGGCGGCACCACCACCGTGCTGACCTCCGTCGTCCTCGGCCTCGCCGCCCGAGCGGCCGAGGACGGTTCCGGGCGCCCCGTGGCCCGAGCCGCGGAGGACGGCTCCGGGTGCCCCGCCGCCCGCCCCGAGCGGTCCGCCGACGAGCCGGCGCCCACCGGAGCGGCCCGGTGACCACCGACCAGCCGGCCGCCCTGACCTCCTCCGTCCCGGCCCCGCGCACCGCCGCCGCCGGCGACGGCCCGGCCACCGCGCCCCACCCGGCCCCCCGGCGGGGCTTCCTCGCCAAGGCCTTCGGCATCACCGCCGTCCTCAGCGCCGCCGGCTCCGGCCTCGGCCTGCTGCGCGACCTCCTGCTGGCCCGCTACTTCGGCGCCAACCAGGGAACCGACGCCTTCCTGGTCGCCTGGACCGTCCCCGAGACCGCCGCACCACTGCTGATCGAGGACGCCATGTCCTTCCTCATGGTGCCCGCCTTCGCCCTCGCCCTGGTGCTGCGCGAGGAGGACCCGGACGCCCCCGACCCGGTCCGCCAACTCGTCCGTGCCACCCTGCCCTGGCTGCTGATGACGCTCGGCTGCCTCGCCCTGGCCACCGCCCTCGGCGCCCCGCAACTGGTCGAACTCCTCGCCCCCGGCCTGCCGGACCCCAGCCTCGCCGTCACCTGCACCCGGATCACCGCGATCACCGTGCTGCCCTTCGGCGTGGCCGGCTACCTGGCCGCCGCGCTGCGCGCCCACCACCGCTTCACCGCCCCGGCCGGCATCTACGTCGCCCACAACCTCGGCATCCTCGCCGTGCTGCTCTGCCTCCACTCGTTCCTCGGCGTGCGCTCCGCCGCCCTCGGCGTGGCGGCCGGAAGCCTGCTGATGGCCGGCCTGCTGGTCGGCCCGTTCCTGCGCCGGCTGCGCCAGGGCCCGCCAGGCACTGCCACCGGCACCGGCACCGGCACTGCCACCGGCCTCGCCACCGGCCGGGGCCGCCGCTCGCGCCGGGCCCTGGTGCTGATGCCGCTGGCCCTGCTGCCGGTGGCCGCCTTCACCCTCACCCGCCAGTGCCAGGTCTTCGTCGAGCGCTACCTCGGCTCGGAGCTGCCCCCCGGCACCATCTCGCACCTCAACTACGCCGCCAAGGTCTCCCAGCTCGCCATGACCGCGGGCATCCTGATCTGCACCGTCACCTTCCCGCTGGTCGCCCGGGCCCTGGCCGCCGGAGACCTCACCGCCGCCCGCGACCGGGTGGAGAAGGACCTCGGCCAGGCGGCCGCCGTCGTCCTGCTCGGTACCGCCTGCCTGATGGCCTGCGCCCCCTCGGTGGTCTCACTGCTGTTCGAACGCGGCGCCTTCGGCCCGCACGACACCGCCGCCACCGCCGAGGTCATCCGGGTGTACAGCTTCGGCCTGCCCGCCCAGGCACTGATCGGTGTGATGATCCGCCCGTACTTCTCGCTGTGCCCGGTGGTCCGCCGCGCCGACGACCCGGGCGGCGAGGACGGCCGCCGCCGGCTGCTGGACTGGTACCCGGTCGCCGCGATGCTGCTCGGCCTCGGCGTCACCGTCACCACCGGACTGCTCGCCACGCCCCGCTTCGGCGCCCTCGGGCTCGCGGCCGGCAACGCGGCCGGCATCACCGCCGTCGCCGCCCTGCTGCTGCACGGCCTGGTGCTGCGCGGCATCCCGCTGCGGCTGCGCCGAGTGCTCGGCGGCCACGCTCGGCTGGTGGCCGCCGCCGCCGGGGCCACCCTGCTCGGTACCGGCACCGCCGCTCTGGCCGCCGACCCGCTGCTCTCGACCCTCCTCGGGGGCCTCACCGTGGCGCTGGCCTTCGCCGCCCTCGGCACCGGGCTCGGCGCCCGCGAGGTGCGCGGCCCGGTCCTCGCCGTCGCCCGGGCCCTGAAGCCCGTCCGGAACCCGGAAACCGTCGCCGAAGAAGGGAAGCGTCCCCATGGACAATGAACGGGGCACCGTCCGTTCGGCCCAGGCGAGCGTCAGCGACGCACCGCCGCACCGGGCACGACTGCCCATGAGCCGCCGCCCGGCCGGCGAACCACCGGTCCCCGGGCTCGCCTCGCCGTGGATCCTGATGTACCACTCGGTGGCGGTCGAGAAGGAGGACCCCTACCGGCTCACCGTCAGCCCCGAGCGGTTCGCCGAACAGATCGCCTGGCTGCACCGGCGCGGACGGCGCGGCGTCTCGGTCCGCGAGCTGATGCGGGCCCGCGCCCTCGGCCGGGACGACCGGCTGGTCGGCCTGACCTTCGACGACGGCTACGCCGACTTCGCCCGGTACGCGGTGCCGATCCTCCAGGCGTACGGCTTCACCGCCACCGCGTACGTCGTCGCCGACCTGCTCGGCCGGGACAACGACTGGGACGCCGAGGGCCCGCGCAAGAAGCTGCTCACCGTCCAGGAGGTGACCGAACTCGCCGCCGCCGGCTGGGAGATCGGCTCGCACGGCCTCGGCCACCAATCGCTGCCGGGCCTGCCCGCCGCGGCCCTCGCCCGCCAGGCCCGGGAGAGCCGACGCCTGTTGGAGGAAGCCGTCGGCGGCCCGGTCACCGGGTTCTGCTACCCCTACGGCGCCGTCGACCGGCCCGCCACCCTGGCCGTGCGCGACGCCGGGTACGACTACGCCTGCGCCATCGCCCACTCCCCGCTCACCGGCCGCTTCGCCCTGCCCCGCTGCTACGTCGGCGACCGCGACGGCGCCTGGCGGCTGCGCGCCAAGCAGGGCCGGCACCGGCTGCGCGACGCCGTCACCGAACTGCGCCACGCGCGCGGGGGGCACCGGCCGTGAGGGTGCTGCACATCGTCACCGGCCTGGCCTCCGGCGGCGCCGAACGCCAGCTCCAGCTGCTGCTGAGGCACCTGCCGGCCCACCAGCAGTGCGAGGTGCTCGCCCTGACCAGCCCCGGCACGGTCGCCGACGCGTTGCGCGCCGAGGGCGTCACCGTCCACCACCTCGGCATGCGCGGCAACCGGGACCTCGGAGCGCTGCCCCGGCTGGTCCGGCTGGTCCGGGCCGGCCGGTACGACCTGGTGCACACCCACCTCTACCGGGCGCAGCTGTACGGCCGGGCGGCCGCGCGGCTGGCCGGGGTGCGCGCGGTGGTCTCCACCGAGCACTCGCTGCACGACGGAGTGATCGAGGGCCGGCCGGTCACCCGCGGTGTCAAGGGTCTCTACCTGGCGGCCGAACGGCTCGGCAGCACCACCGTCGCGGTCTCCCGCCAGGTCGCCCAGACGCTGCGCTCCTGGGGCGTCCCGCCGACCCGGATCGAGCTGATCCCGAACGGCCTCGACACCTCCCGCTACCTCCTCCCGCCCGCCGAACGGGCCGCCGTCCGCGGCCGGCTGCGGGCCGAACTCGGCCTGCCGCAGCGGAGCTGGGTGGTCGGCGGGGTGGGCCGGCTGGTCCCCGGCAAGCGCTTCGAGGTGCTGGTGGAGGCGCTCGCCGACCTCGACCCGGCCACCCGGCTGGTGCTGGTCGGCGAGGGGCCGGAGCGCGCCGCGCTGGAGCGGCGGGCCGGCGAACTCGGCGTCCGGGACCGGCTGGTGCTCGCCGGCGAGCGCGACGACGTGCCCGAACTGCTGGCCGCGCTGGACGTGCTGGCCGCCCCCTCCGCCACGGAGACCTTCGGCCTCGGCGTCCTGGAGGGCCTCGCGGCCGGGCTGCCGGTGCGGCACAGCGCCTGCCCGGCGCTCGACGAACTGCCGCCCAGCGCCGCCCCGCAGGCCCGCCGCATCCCCTCCGAGCGCGCCGCCTACGCCGCCGCGCTGCGCGACCTGCGGCCGCTCAGCGGGCACACCGCCGACCCGCTGCCGCACCCCCCGGCCGTCGGCCACTACGACATCGTCCGGGTCGCCGCCGACCTGGGCGCCCTCTACGACCGGCTGGCCCGCGTCTGACCGCCCGCCACCGCCGGAACCGCCGTACCAGACCCAAGGAGCAACACCCATGACCACACCGCGCCGAAGCGCCCGCCGCCTGGTCCGCCGCTGGTGGCCGGTGGCGCTCGCGGTTCCGCTGGGCGCCGCGGGCGGCGCCGGGTACGCCGTCGTCGCGCCCCCCTCGTACGCCGCCAACGCCTATGTCCTCGTGGTCGCGCAGAACCCCGGGGAGGCCGCGCTCGCGACCAACTTCGCCCAGGCGTACGGCCGGCTGGCCGGCCGGCCGCAGGTGCTCGCCGTGGCGGCCGCCGAGACCGGCCGCACCCGCTCCGAACTGGAGTCCCTGGTGCACGGGACGACCTCCCCGGACGCCCCGATGATCGAGATCACCGGCACCGGGCGGCGCGCGGAGGAGGCCGCCCGGACCGCCGACGCGGTGGCCCGCTCGCTGGTCGCCTTCGCCAACACCAGCAGCAGGGACACCAACGTCCGGCTGGTGACCCTGGCCCCGGCCGCCGCGCCGGACAAGCCGACCACGCCCTCCGGGAAGCTGGACGTCGCGGTCGGCGCCGCGGCCGGGCTGCTGCTGGGCTCGCTCGCGATGATGGCCCGCCGCCGGGGCGCGGCCGGGGCGCCGGAGGACGCCGGGAGCACCGACGCGGCGCAGGCACCGGGGGCGGCGCAGGCTCCGGACGCCGTGGAGGAGGCCTCCGGCGCTTCGGCGCCGGCCGCGAGGACTCCGGCCGCGAAGGTTCTGGCAACGAAGGTTCCCGCCGCTCCGATGTCCGCCAAGGCCCCGACGGCGCCGCGCCCGCGCAGCGCGGAGCCGGCCAGGGCCGAGCCCAAAGCTGAGTCCAAGGCCGAGTCCAAGGCCGAGTCCAAGGCCGAGTCCAAGGCCGAGTCCAAGGGCAGGGCCGTACCCAGGACGGAGGCCCGCAGCGGGGCCGCGACCGAGTCAGGGGGGACGAAGTCCGAGGAGAAGTCCGACAGGAAGAGCGATCCGAAGACCGGCCCGAGGCCCGCCGCCGCGCCCACGGCGACGGCGCAGCCCCCGGTGCCGGAGCAGACCTCCGCCGAGGGACAGTCCGCTCCCGAACCGAAGTCCGCTCCCGACCCGAAGCCCGCCACGAAGACCCAGCCCGTCACCAAGGAGAAGAGCCCCGCCGGGAGCGGCCGATGAGCACCGAGGCCCGCAGTGCCGGCCTGCCGGCCCAGGCGACGGCCCCGGCCTGGACCACCGAGCTGCGCGGCGAGGACGACGCCCTGGACGTCCTCGCCGAGGAGTGGGACGACCTGGCCGCCCGCTGCCGGACCGCCACCTTCTTCCAGGCCGCCGACTGGCAGCGCTCCTGGTGGCGCCACTACGGCCGCCCCGGCCGCCTGCTCGTGGTGCTGGTCCGCCGGGACGGCCGACTGGTCGGGGCGGGCGCCTTCCGGCGGCGCGGCGGCCCGTTTGGCGGCCTGACCGGCCTCGGCGGCGGGCTGGTCGACTACACCGACGTCCTGCTCGACGACGAGTGCGCCGACCGGGCCGCCGCCGAGTTCGCCGCGGCCCTCCCGCTCACCCGCCCCTGGCACTGGCTGGAACTGCGCGAGGTGCACCCCGAGGCGGCCGTGCAGCGGGTGTACGAGCACTGGCGCGGCAGCCGTCGCCGCCACCAGGACTCGCTCTGCCAGTACCTGCCGGCCGTCCCGATGGAGCGGCTGCTCAAGCGGGTGCCCGGCAAGACCGCCCAGCGCAGCCGGGTGAAGCTCCGCAAGATCGCGGAGGCCGGGGTGAAGGTCAGCTCGACCCCGGCGGCCGAGGTGCCGCAGGCGCTGGAGGGGCTGCTGCGGCTGCACTTCCTCCAGTGGCAGGCGCGCGGCGTCACCCCCGAGCACCGCACCGAGCGGTTCGCCCGGCACCTGACCGAGTCCACCACCGGCCTGGTCGCCACCGGCAGGGCCGCCGTCCACCAGTTCCACCTGGACGGCCAGCTGGTCGCGGTGAACCTGCTGCTGCTCTGCCCGTCCTTCGGCGGGCTCTACATGTACGGGGCGCACCCGGTGCTGCGCGAGCGGCTGGACATCGCCGGGCTGCTGTTCGGCGCGGCGCTGGACGAGACGGTCGGCGCGGGTATCCCGCTGCTGGGTCTGCTGCGCGGCCAGGAGCCGTACAAGCAGCGCTGGCGGCCGGACCGGCTGCCCAACCAGCGGCTACTGCTCGGCCCGGCCGGGGCGGCGCCGGCCGCCGCCGTCCGGGCCGCGGTGGTGCGCACCCGGCAGGCGGCGGCGCACGGGCTGCGCACCCGGTTCCCCCGTCTGAAGG
>NZ_JBHUAF010000254.1:0-12445 GCF_042789895.1 Kitasatospora sp. NPDC056783 | reverse complement strand
CGCTGGAGGAGGGCATCGGGCTCAGCGAGCCCGTCACCGCCGCCGTGGAGGAGGCGGTCCGAGTGGTCCTGCGGGTCGTGGACGAGGCCGCGCAACCGGAGAAGGAGACAACACCATGCTGAGGAAACTGATCTGCGCGGCCCTGCTGGCCGGGATCGGCGCGGCGGTCTGGCAGAGCCTGCCGGACCTCAAGCGGTACCTGCGGATCTCGCGGATGTGAGCCGCCGATTGCTGCGAACGGTGCAGCCCCGCCCGAGGTGGCGGCGCGGCTTCGGGCCGCCGCCGCCACCGCGCTCTGTAATGGGGCCCGTTGCCGCCCGCCCCGGGAAGGGACCCATGCACGAGATGTCGATCGCCGAAGCCGTCGTCGAGCAGGTGGACGCGGCGGCGCGCGAACACGGCGCCCCCGGGGTGGACCGGGTCCGGCTGCGGGTGGGCGAGTTGGCCGGGGTGGTGCCCGAGGCGCTCGACTTCTGCTTTGAACTCGCCTGTGCCGGAACGCTGGTGGCGGGCGCGGTGCTGGACACCGAGCCCGTCGCGGCCCGGGCGCGCTGCGCCCCCTGCGCGGTCGAGTGGGCGGTCGGCATGCCGCCGGACCTCGGCTGCCCGAACTGCTCCGGCGGTGGCGGAGTGGAGCTGCTGTCCGGGCGCGAGTTGCAGATCCTCGACGTCCGGTGGGCCGACGGCCCCGGAGCCCGGGCCGAACAGAAAGGCTGATGCCGATGTGCCGCACGGTCGACCTCCGTCAGGCGGTCCTCGCCCGCAACGACGACAGCGCCCGCCGACTGCGCGCGGCGCTGGCCGAGCGGGGAACGGTCGCGGTGAACCTGCTGTCCAGCCCCGGCAGCGGCAAGACCGCCCTGCTGGAGGCCGAGCTCGGGCTGGCCCGGCGGCGCGGGCTGGCGGTCGCCGCGCTGACCGCCGACCTCGCCACCGAGAACGACGCCCGGCGCCTGGCCCGTTCGGGCGCGCCGGTGAAGCAGGTGCTCACCGACGGGCTCTGCCACCTGGAGGCGCGGATGCTCGCCGGGCACCTGGACGGCTGGCTGCCGGAGGACTGCCGGCTGCTGTTCGTGGAGAACGTCGGCAACCTGGTCTGCCCGGCCTCCTACGACCTCGGCGAGACGCTGCGGGTGGTGCTGGCCTCGGTCACCGAGGGCGAGGACAAGCCGCTCAAGTACCCGGCGGCGTTCGGCCTCGCCAACCTGGTGCTGGTGACCAAGGCGGACCTCGCGGCGGCGGCGGAGTTCGACGAGGCGGCGTTCCTGGCCAACGTCCGGCGGGTCAACCCGGGGGTGGAGGTGCTGAACACCTCGGCCCGCACGGGGGAGGGCGTCGGGGCGCTGCTGGACCGGGCACTGGCGGTGCTGGGCGGGGCCGAGCCGCACCGGCCGGTGATGTCCGCGCCGGCGCCGCACCGGCACGACGACGGGCAGGAACACGGGCACGAACACGGGCCCGGCGACGGGCATGAGCACGCGCACACGGACGGCCACGGTCACGCCGCGGTCGGGGAGAGAGCGTGACGGCCGGTCACCCGGCGATCGAGCACGAGCGGCGGCGGGTCGCCGTCCGAGGCCTGGTGCAGGGCGTCGGCTTCCGGCCGTTCGTCCACACCCTGGCCGGTGAACTCGGACTGGCCGGCAGCGTCACCAACACCGGCGAGGGCGTCCTGGTCGAGATCGAGGGCAGCCGGGACGCCCTGGACGCCTTCTGCCGGCGGGTGGCCGGCGACGCGCCGCCGCTGGCCCGGGTGGACGCGGTGGAGCACACCCCGCTCGCCGTCACCGGCGCCACCGGCTTCCGCATCGTGGCGTCCCGCCCCGGCGGTCCCCGCACCACCCTGATCCCGCCGGACACCGCGGTCTGCGCCGACTGCCTGGCCGAACTCGCGGACCCGGCCGACCGGCGCCACCGGCACCCGTTCATCAGCTGCGTCAACTGCGGCCCCCGGCACACCATCGTGACCGGCCTGCCGTACGACCGGGCGACCACCACCATGGCCGGCTTCCCGATGTGCCCGGACTGCGCCCGGGAGTACACCGACCCCGCCGACCGCCGGTTCCACGCCCAGCCCATCGCCTGCCACGCCTGCGGGCCCACCCTCGGACTGACCGTGCCCGGACGCCCCGCGCTGGCCGGGGAGGACGCCCTCGCCGGGGCCCGGCACCTGCTGGCCGAGGGCGTGGTCCTCGCCGTCAAGGGCATCGGCGGCTACCACCTGGCCTGCGACGCGCGCGACCCCGCTGCCGTCGCCCTGCTGCGCCGGCGCAAGCGGCGCGGCGACAAGCCGTTCGCCCTGATGGCCCGCGACCTCGCCACCGTCGAGGGCCTGCTGCCGCTCCCGCTCCCGGTTCCCGTCCGCCCGGCGCTGGCGGTCGGCGGGGACCTGAAGAACACCTTCGCCCTGGCCCGGGACGGCTACGCCTGGCTGTCCGGCCACATCGGCGACATGGACGACCTGGCCACCCTGCGGGCCTTCGACCGGGCCGTCGAGCAGCTCGGCACGGTCAGCGGGGTGCGGCCCGAACTCCTCGTCGCCGACCGGCACCCCGGCTACCGCTCGCTGCGGCACGCCGAGCGGACCGCCGCCGGCCGGCCGGTGCGCCGGGTGCAGCACCACCACGCCCACATCGCCGCCGTGATGGCCGAACACGGCCTGGACGGCGGCCGGCCGGTGCTCGGGGTGGCCTTCGACGGCACCGGCTACGGCGAGGACGGCGCCATCTGGGGCGGCGAGGTGCTGCTGGCCGACTACGACCGGTTCCGCCGCCTCGCCCACCTCGGGTACGTGGCGCTGCCGGGCGGCGACGCGGCCGTCGAGCGGCCGTACCGCACGGCGCTCGCCCACCTGCGCGCCGCCGGGCTGCCCTGGACTCCCGGGCTGCCGCCGGTGGAGGCCTGCGGCGAGGAGGAACTGCGCTTGCTGGGGCGGCAGTTGGAACGCGGTCTGCACTGCGTGCCGACCTCCAGCATGGGCCGGCTGTTCGACGCGGTGTCCGCGCTCGCGGGGGTCTGCGGGCGGGCCGGGTACGAGGCCCAGGCGGCGATCGAACTGGAGGCGGCGGCCTGCGAGTTCGGCCCGGCGGGGGGCTACCGGTTCGGGCTGTCGGCCGGGGCGGACGGCTGGATCGCCGACCCCGGGCCGGTGCTGGCCGCCGCGGTGGCCGAGGTGGCCGCCGGCGCCCCCGCCGGGCTGATCGCCGCGCGCTTCCACGCCGCCGTGGCCGACCTGGTCCGGCGGATCTGCGCGGCCGTCCGGGACCGTCACGGCACCACCGTGGTCGCGCTCAGCGGCGGGGTCTTCGCGAACGCGCTGCTCTCCTCGGCCTGTGCGAGGGGCCTCGGAGAGGACGGCTTCACCGTGCTGCGGCACCGCCGGGTGCCGCCCAACGACGGAGGGCTGGCGCTCGGCCAGCTGATGGTGGCCGCCCGGTCGTCGGCCACCCGGGAGGAGTGAGAGCGGATGTGCCTGGCGGTGCCCGGCAGGGTGACGGAGATCGGGGAGCGGGACGGGGCCCGGATGGCGGTGATGGACTTCGGCGGCGTCGTCAAGGACGTGTGCCTGGAGTACCTGCCCGACCTCGCGGTGGGCGAGTACGCGATCGTCCACGTGGGCTTCGCGTTGCAGCGCCTGGACGAGGAGTCGGCCCGGCGCACCCTGGCTCTCTTCGAGGAACTCGGGCTGTTGCAGGAGGAGTTCGGCGACCCGTGGGAAGCCGCGTCGAAGGCGGATGAGACAGAGGAGGCCGGACGGTGAAGTACCTGGAGGAGTTCCGCGACCCCGAGCTGGCCGCGGGGCTGCTCGCCGACATCAGGGCGACGGTCACCCGGCCGTGGGCGCTGATGGAGGTGTGCGGCGGCCAGACGCACAGCATCATCCGGCACGCCCTCGACCAACTCCTCCCGGAGGAGGTCGAGCTGATCCACGGTCCGGGCTGCCCGGTGTGCGTCACCCCGCTGGAGGTGATCGACCGGGCGCTGGCGATCGCCGCCCGGCCGGGGGTGATCTTCTGCTCCTTCGGGGACATGCTGCGGGTGCCCGGCACCGACCGGGACCTGTTCCGGGTCCGCGGCGAGGGCGGTGACGTCCGGGTGGTGTACTCGCCGCTCGACGCGCTGCGGATCGCCCGGGAGAACCCGGACCGGGAGGTGGTCTTCTTCGGCATCGGCTTCGAGACCACCGCCCCGCCGAACGCGATGGCCGTCCACCTGGCCAGGAAGCAGGGCATCGGCAACTTCAGCATGCTGGTCTCGCACGTCCGGGTGCCTCCCGCGATCGACGCGATCATGGACTCGCCGGACTGCCGGGTCCAGGGCTTCCTCGCCGCCGGGCACGTGTGCAGCGTGATGGGCACCGCCGAGTACCCGGCGCTGGCGGAGCGCCACCGGGTGCCGATCGTCGTCACCGGATTCGAACCGCTGGACATCCTGGAGGGCATCCGGCGTACCGTACGGCAGTTGGAGCGCGGGGAGCACACCGTCGACAACGCCTACCCGCGGGCCGTGCGGGCCGAGGGCAACCCGGCGGCCCGGGCCGTGCTGGAGGACGTCTTCGAGGTGACCGACCGCTCCTGGCGGGGCATCGGGGTGATCCCGCTGAGCGGCTGGCGGCTCTCGCCGCGTTACCGGGACCACGACGCCGAGCACCGCTTCGACGTCGCCGGGATCACCACCCGCGAGCCCGCCGAGTGCCGCAGCGGCGAGGTGCTCCAGGGGCTGCTCAAGCCCCACCAGTGCGAGGCCTTCGGCACGCTCTGCACGCCGCGCACGCCGCTGGGCGCCACGATGGTGTCCAGCGAGGGGGCGTGCGCGGCGTACTACCTGTACCGGCGGCTGGGCGTGCCGGGCGTGACCATCCGGTCCCCGGAGCCGCCGGAGTCGCAGGAGCCGCAGGATTCTCGGGAGTCTCGGGAGGCGAGTCGCGTTGGCTGACACCGAACTGCTCACCCAACGGCCCGACGGGCGGCCCGACTTCTCGGGCTGGAGCTGCCCGCTGCCGCTGCGCGACCACCCCCGGGTGGTGATGGGACACGGCGGCGGCGGGGCGCTCTCCGCCGAGCTGGTGCAGAACCTGTTCGCGCCGGCCTTCGGCGGCCCGGTGCTCGCCGGGCTCGGCGACTCCGCGGTGCTGGAACTGGGCGGCGCCCGGCTCGCCTTCTCCACCGACTCCTACGTGGTGCGGCCGCTGTTCTTCCCCGGCGGCTGCATCGGGGACCTCGCGGTCAACGGCACCGTCAACGACCTCGCCATGAGCGGGGCCCGGGCGGCCTACCTGTCCTGCGGCTTCATCCTGGAGGAGGGGGTGGAGATGGCGGTGGTGGACCGGGTGGCCCGGGCACTGGGCGCCGCCGCCCGCACCGCCGGGGTCGAGGTCGCCACCGGGGACACCAAGGTGGTCGAGGCCGGGCACGGGGACGGCGTCTACCTGAACACCGCCGGCATCGGGCTGATCCCGGCCGGGGTCGACATCCGGCCGCAGCGGGCCGTGCCCGGGGACGTGGTGATCGTCAGCGGGCCGATCGGGCTGCACGGGGTGGCGATCATGAGCGTCCGGGAGGGTCTGGAGTTCGGGGTCGAGGTGCGCAGCGACAGCGCGGCGCTCGGCGGGCTGGTCGAGGCGATGCTCGCGGCCACGGCCGACCTGCACGTGCTGCGCGACCCCACCCGGGGCGGCCTGGCGGCGGCGCTCAACGAGATCGCGGTGGCGGCCGGGGTCGGCGTGGTGCTCAGCGAGCGGGCCGTCCCCGTGCCGGAGCCGGTGGCCAACGCGTGCGCCGTGCTGGGCCTGGACCCGATGTACATCGCCAACGAGGGACGGCTGGTCGCCTTCGTCCCGCGCGTTTCGGCGGACGCCGTCCTGGCGGCGATGCGCGCCCACCCGCTCGGGGCGGAGGCCGTGGTGATCGGCGAGTGCGTCCGGGAGCACCCGGGGATGGTCGTCGCCCGTACCGGCTTCGGGGGCACCCGGGTGGTCGACCTGCCGATGGGCGAGCAACTGCCGCGGATCTGCTGACGGCACGTGCCGCGCCGCCGCCCCGGGAGAGGCCCCCGGGGCGGCGCCGCGTTCGCCGCCCGGGGCCGCTCACCGGCCGCGGCGGTCGTCCGGCGCCCAGCGCGGGGCCTGGCGCTCCCGCGGGATGTCGCCGGGGGCGGGAGCCGCGCGCGCCCCCCGCAGCGGATCTCCGGGGGCACGGGTCCTCCTCGGGAGGACGGGTGGCGGGGCGGGTCAGCGGGAGGCCGGGCCGAGTCGGGCCAGGGTGTCGAGAAGCCTGGCCCGGTCGGCGAGGACCTCGGGCGGCAGCGACACGTACAGCTGGATGGTGGTGACGCCGGGGTGGTGGTAGGCGAGGACGCGCTCGCGGCACTCCTCGGGCGAGCCGCTGACGAAGAGCCCGTCGACGACCTCGTCCGGCAGGGCCTTCCGGGTGCCCTCCGGGTCCCCCTCGGCCCATCGGCGGTGGGTCTCGGCGAGCAACTCGCCGTGGCCCAGCCACTCGTGGAACCTCCGGTACGGCTCGCGGTTGAGGATCCAGGCGAGGAAGGGCCGGGCGACGCGGTGGGCGTGGTCGGTGTCCTCCGTGGGGCAGACGAAGACCTTCACCACCAGCTCCTTGCCGGGCGGCCGCGGGCCGACGGTGTCCAGGATCTTGGGGACGTCGTGCGGGACCAGCAGGTTGGTGATGGCGCCGTCCCCCTCGTCGAAGCCGAGCCGGAGCATGGTGGGTCGCAGGGCGCCGAGGATCACCTTGACCGGCTCGGCGGGCGGGTGCGGCAACCGGTAGCCGGTGATGTCGAAGGTGTCGAACCCGCCGGTGACGTACTCGCCGCGCAGCGCCCGGGTGACGAAGCGCAGCACGTCGCGGGTCCGCTTGAACGGCTCGTCGAAGGGGATGCCGTTGATGTCGGTGACGTGCGCGGGCACCGAGGCGCCGATGCCCAGCAGCACGCGGCCGGGGGCGAGTTGGGCGAGCGTCGCGGCGGTCTGGGCGAGGACCGCCGGACCCCGGGTGTGCACCGGGACGATGCCGGTGGCGATCCGCAGCGACGGGGACCACGCGGCGGTGGCGGCCAGCGGGGTGAAGGCGTCGGTGCCGCCGCCCTCGGCGCTCCACACGTCGGTGTAGCCGAGGTCGGGCAGCCGCTCGACCAGGAAGCGGTGCCGGTCGACGGTCAGGCCCGGCAGCGGGAGGGTGATGCCCCACTTGGGCGGCCGGGACTCGGCGGGGCGGTGCGGCGGGTGCGGCGTGGTCATCGGGTGGGTTTCCTTCACCGGAGTGCTCGGGGCGGGGCGGGCGTGGCGGTGCTGTCCCTTCGGGGCGCCGCCGCGACGGCGGTGGCCGCTTGAAGGAGCGTCGCGGACGGCCGGCCCGGACAGCCAGTCGTCTCCTGATGCTGTTACTTCCGGTCACAGGCCCGTCCGGCCCCGGACGCCGACGTCCCGTGAACAGCGTGTGTAGCCCGCCGCTCAACCCTGGGACGAGCGGCGGGCCGCCCCTACGCTGGGGGTGGCCGCCGAGCCACCGGGCGGTCGCCGAAGCACCGCACCGATCACGGCCGAGGAGCCCCACCGTGCCAACCCACCCCGCCGGACGGGAACTCGGCGCCTTCCTGCGCGCCCACCGAGAACTTCTCAAGCCCGCCGACGTCGGCCTCACCGCCACCACCCGCCGCCGCACCCCGGGACTGCGCCGCGAGGAGGTCGCCTCGCTCTCCGGGGTCGGCCTCGCCTGGTACACCTGGGTCGAGCAGGGGCGGGTCGCCGCCTCCCGGCAGGTGCTGGAGGCGATCGCCCGGGTGCTGCGGCTGGACGACGCGGGCCTGCGGCACGCGCTGCGGCTGGCCGGCTTCCACGAGCCGGCCCCGGCCGCCGGCCCGGCGGGCACCGGCCGGATCGCCGAGGCCATCCGGCCGGTCCTCGACTCCTGGCCGACCAGCCCGGCCGTCCTGCTGGACCGTCACTTCGACCTGTGCGGCTGGAACGCCGCCTGGGTGGCGCTCTGGGGCGCCCCCGAGGCGCTGCCCGCCGACCGGCGCAACCTGATGTGGGTGGTGGCCGCAGACCGGCGGGTGCGCGCCGTGCTGCGGGACTGGGAACCGCTCGCCATGAACGTCTTCCAGCACTTCCGCGCCCAGGCGGGCCCCGCCCTGGCCGATCCCCGCACCGGCGAGGTCCATCGCCACCTGGACGAGGACGCGCCGGAGCTCCGCCACTGGTGGGGGTGCCACTCGGTGGCGGAGCTGACCGTCCGTACCGTCACCGTCGAGCCGGCCGGCCTCGGCCCGGTCCGGCTGACGCTGTCGTCCTTCCGTCCGGTGGACGACCCCTCCGCGACGGTGCTGCTGTTCACCCCGACGGGCGCCGCCGACCGGGCGCTGATGGCCGAACTGGTCGAGCGTCCGTCGCAAGCGGTCGGTGGCGTGGAGGAGGGGCGCCGGGTCGGCTGACCCGGCTACCGGGCCACGGTGCGGTCGGCGGGTCGCCTTGCGTCAGACCGGGTCGTCCCAGGACGCCCCGACGGTGATGGTGGTGAGGAGCAGCCAGCCGAAGAGCGCGATGGTGAGGACGACGGCGTAGTGCCAGCCGAGGGCGAGGAGGAAGGCGCCGGTCGGGAGGGTGAGGAGGGCGACGGCGGGGAGGGCGAGGAGCGGGGTCGCCCAGCCGGTGAGCCGGCGTCCGAGCGCGCCGTAGACGCCGAGGACGGTGCCCGCGCCGACGAGGCCGCCCACGGTGAGGGAGGTGAGCCAGGGGTAGCTCAGGGTGTCGCAGCGATGGCCCTGGTGGGACAAGGTGACCACGCGGCCCTGCCAGAGCGTCAGTTGGACCTCGCCGCCGATCTCCTCGCTGTCGTAGAGGCCCTCGCTCACGTTGTAGGTGGCGGTGGGCGCGGTCTCGCGGGAGACGGTCAGCTCGTAGGCGGCGGAATCGGAGTTCTCGTCGGCGTGCATCTTGACGACCCTGCCGGTCTCCCGCGTGGTGCAGCCGGTGGTGACGGCGGCGCCGCAGGGCGGTGCCCCGCGGTGGGCGACCGCCTCGTCGTAGGCGTCGTCGAACCGGAGGAAGCCGAGGACGACGACGGACAGGCCGGCGACCACGGCCAGGACCCGGACGAGCACGAGGGCGGCCGAGCCGGCGGTCCGGAGGGCGGACCGGGCGCCGGAGCGCCGGGGTATCGGGGCGGGGGCCCCGGGGGCGGGCGCCGCGTCCCTCGGGCCCGGGGCATCGTGCTGTTCACTCATCGGCGTCGCTCCGCGCGTCCATCGCACTCCTTCGGCCAACCCCGGGTCCGTACCCGGGTGTTCAGCCCGGATGATGGCAGGCAACGGCGGGGCGGGGGGAGTGACCGGAGCGGTTTGTCACCGACTTGTGGAACTCGGAGGGGGCCGCGGGCCGGGACGGGCGTCCGAGTAGATTGCCGGGCATGACGACCTCCGAACCGCTCAGCCCGGTCTCCCGCACCGCCCTGTCCGTCGCCCGGGTGCGGGCCTACGAGAGCACCCGCCCCGATCCGCTGTTCGTCGACCCGTACGCCGCCGCGTTCGTCACCGCCGCCGGCCTGCCGCTGGCCCCCTCCGGCCCGCCCAGCGAGCTGGGCAGGATCCTGATGGCGCACGGCATCCTGCGCACCCGCTTCTACGACGACCGGCTGCTCGCCGTCGGCGCCGACCAGGTGGTCCTGCTGGCGGCGGGCCTGGACGCCCGGGCCCACCGGCTGGACTGGCCGGCCGGCACCCGGGTGTTCGAACTGGACCTGGGCCCGGTGCTGGAGTTCAAGGCGCGGGTGCTGGACGGTCTCGGCGCCGTGCCGCGTGCCGAGGTCACCGCGCTGCCCGCCGACCTGGTGGACCCGGGGTGGACCGAGCGGCTGGTGGAGGCCGGGTTCGACCCGGTACGGCCCTCGACCTGGCTGGCGGAGGGGCTGCTGGTCTACCTCACCGCCGAGGACGCGGCCGCCCTGCTCACCGCAGTGGCCGCGCTGGCCGCCCCGGGCAGCCGGGTGCTGCTGGAGCAGGGCCGGGACCTCAGCCGGACACCGGCCGACCCGGCCCTCGCCGAGATGACCGCGCTGTGGCGGGGCGGGCTCGGCCCGGGCACCGGCCGGTGGCTGGACGAGCACGGCTGGAAGGCCGAGGTCACCACCCTGGTCCACCTCGGCGAGACCTACGGGCGCCCGCTCCCGGACCCGACCATCGGGACGGCCTTCATCGAGGCGGTCCGGTCCTGAGCGCGGTGCGTCACGCCGGCCGCGGCGGCCAGGCGCCCGCGGCCAGCACACCGGTGGCGTAGGCGCGGGCGACCAGGGCCGTGCGGTTGGGCACGCGCCAGCGGCGGGAGAGCCGGGCCAGGTGGTAGTTGACCCCGTCCGTGGTGACACCGATCTCCCGGGCGATCTGCGCGGTGGTGTCACCCCGGGCCGCCGCGGCCAGGATGCGGGCCTCGACCGGACTGACCTCCGGGCGCGGGCCGCCCGGCGGGTCCTCGCCCGTGGGTGCCGGGGGCTCCGCGGCCCGCAGCGAGAGCAGCAGGCTCGGAGTCTGCTCCGGGGTGTCGGCGACCAGTTCGACGGCCATCTCGCCGTGCCGCTCGCGGCCGCCGACCGGTGTCCAGGAGACCTTGGCCGGATACCGCGAGCGGCGGTGCAGCCGGACGGCCTCGGTGAGCGTCTGGAGCGTCGCACTGTCCCCGAGAGTGAAGAACTCCAGGATTCTCCGGTCGCGCAACTGTCCGGGCAGCAAGCCGAATTCGGCTGCCATCGCGCGGTTGACGATCAGGATGCGGCCGCCGAACTCGCACACCGCGATGGGCAACTGCACGTGGTCCAGCAGCCGCAGCGCCCGGTTGCGCCAGATCACCGCGGCGTCGGGCCGGCTGCCCGGCGCCGGCCCGGGGCACCCCTCGGTCGTTCGCATGTGCGCTCCTCCTCCCCGTGGCGCCCGCGCGCACCAGAGCTGACGATTCGTAGGCAAGTCCGCGGACGCCCCGGGTACTACACAATCATGTAGTGATCGCCGCTCGACCCCCCGCCCGGTGGGCGCACAGTGGAAGCATCCGAACTGTGCCGCTGTGGGAGGGACCGCGATGACCGAGACGGTGGAGAAGACGACCGAGGGCGAGAGTCCGACCGTTCCCCTGGTGGACATCTCGTCGGCGCCGCCGGTCGCCGCCCCGACGCTGCGGACCATGGAACTGGCCAGGGAGCACGGCCCGGCGTTCGTCCAGCGGCTGCACGGCCACGACACCCTGATCGTCAGCGGACTGGAACTGGTCGAGGAACTCGCCGACGAGACCAGGTTCACCAAGTCGATCGGCCCGGGCCTGGAGAACGTCCGCCGGTTCGCCGGCGACGGCCTGTTCACCGCCTACAACGACGAGCCCAACTGGGCCCGGGCGCACGACATCCTGATGCCCGCCTTCGCACTCGGCTCGATGCGCACCTACCATCCGGTGATGCTGCGGGTCGCCCGTCGGCTGGTGGACTCCTGGGACCGGCGGCAGGCCGCCGGACTGCCGGTGGACGTGCCCGGCGACATGACCCGGATGACCCTCGACACCATCGGACTGGCCGGCTTCGGCTTCGACTTCGGCTCCTTCGAGCGGGACGAGCCGCACCCCTTCGTCGAGGCCATGGTGCGCTGCCTGAACTGGGCGATGGTCAAGCTCACCCGCGACCCGGAGGCCGACCACGGCGAGAGCGACGCGGCCTTCCGGGCCGACGCCGACTACCTGGCCGCCGTCGTCGACGAGGTGATCACCGCCCGCGCCGGCGAGGGTGTCCAGGGCCCGGCCGAGGACCTGCTCGGGCTGATGCTCGGAGCGGCGCGCCCCTCCGACGGCAGCAGGCTGGACGCGGAGAACATCCGCAACCAGGTGATCACCTTCCTGATCGCCGGCCACGAGACCACCTCGGGCACGCTCTCCTTCGCGCTCCACTACCTGGCCAAGCACCCGGCCGTGCTGCGGCAGGTGCAGCGGGAGGTGGACGGACTCTGGGGCGCCCAGGCCGACCCGGAGCCCTCCTACGAGGACGTCGGACGGCTGCGCCTCACCCGCCAGGTGCTCAACGAGGCGCTGCGGCTGTGGCCGACGGCGCCCGGATTCAGCCGCGAGGCGCGCGAGGACACCCTGCTCGGCGGCCGGATCCCGCTGCGCGCCGGGCAGAGCGTCTTCGTCCACACGTCGATGCTGCACCGGGACCCGGCCTGGGGCGACAATCCGGAGCTGTTCGACCCCTCCCGGTTCGACCCGGAGCGGGAGGAAGCCCGCTCCCCGCACGCCTTCAAGCCCTTCGGCACCGGCGAACGCGCCTGCATCGGGCGGCAGTTCGCGCTGCACGAGGCGACCATGCTGCTGGGCATGCTGGTCCACCGGTACCGGCTGATCGACCACGCCGACTACCAGCTGACGATCAAGCAGACACTCACCATCAAGCCCGACGGGTTCACC
>NZ_JBHUAF010000253.1:0-12494 GCF_042789895.1 Kitasatospora sp. NPDC056783 | reverse complement strand
GGGTGGGAGCACGGGCCGCTGCCCGGACGGCCGCCCGGGCCGCCACTCCACGGTGTGACGCGGCCTCAGCCGAGCCGCCACACCGTGGTGGTCTTGACCGCGGTGTCCTCCAGGTCCGCGACCACCGGCACCTGGTACGCCGCCACCGCCGTGAACCGCTCCCGGGGCAGGTAGGCCCGGCCCGGGTCGCCGACGATGACGGTCGCGCCGCGCGCCGCGGCCCGTTCCAGGAAGGGCAGGAAGCGGGCGGCCATGGCTCGTTCGTAGAAGACGTCGCCCGCGAGCACCACCTCGGCCGGGCCTCCGTCGCCGTCCACCAGGTCCACCAGGGCGCCCGCCACCCGCACCCCGTTGGCCTCGGCGTTCAGCCCGATCGCGGCCACCGCGTAGGCGTCGATCTCGGCGGCGCGCACGTCCGTCGCCCCGCGCAGCGCGGCCGCCACCCCGACCAGTCCGGAGCCGGCCGCGATATCCAACACCCTTCGGCCGGCGACCAGTTCGGGGTGGTCCAGGACGTAGCGGGCGACCGCCACGCCGCCCGCCCAGGCGAAGGCCCAGAACGGCGGCGGCAACCCGGCCCGCCCGCGCGCCCGTTCGGTGGTCTCCCACAGGGCGATGGCGTCCTCGGCCATGTGCAGGCTGATCTCGGGCAGGAAGGGGACGGGCTTCAGCTCGGTCTCCCGCCGGATGAGGGCGAGGTCTTCGGCGGGCTGAAGGGTGCGCAACTCGCTCGGCATGCCCCGCAGCATAGAGCCCGCGCGGGGTGCGCACGCACCGGTGGCGGGGTGCGCACGCACCGGTGGCGGGCCGCGCGCACCCGTGGCCGGGGGCCGGGTGGACGCGCCCCCGAGGCAACGTCTACATTGCTGTAGACGTTGGAGGCGTACGGCAGGACCCCCCGGACGAGCCGTACGCCTCCGACGCCACCCCGCCACCGACGCCATCCCGTCACGCCGTCACGCCAGCACCCCATCACCACCGCGAGGCTCCCCCCATCGCCCGCCACCCGCACTCACCCCCGCTCGTCCACCACCCGCTTGATCTTCCCGACCGAGCGCTCCAGCGTGTACGGGTCCACCACCTCGGCCGCGACCGTGATCCCGACCCCGTCCTTCACCGCCGCGACGATCGCCGCCCGCGCCGCCTCCCGCTGCTCCCCCGAGGCCCCCGGCCGGGCCTCGACCCGGACGGTCATCCGGTCCAGCCGCCCCTGCCGGCCCAGCCGCAGCTGGAAGTGCGGCGCGACGCCCGGGGTGCGCAGCAGGATCTCCTCGATCTGGGTCGGGAAGACGTTCACCCCGCGCAGGATGATCATGTCGTCGCTGCGCCCGGTGACCTTCTCCATCCGCCGGAAGGCCGGCCGCGCGGTGCCGGGCAGCAGCCGGCTGAGGTCGCGGGTGCGGTAGCGGATGACCGGCAGCGCCTCCTTGGTGAGCGAGGTGAAGACCAGTTCGCCGCACTCCCCCTCGGGCAGCACCTCGTCGGCCCCCAGCCGATCGGACAGCGGATCGACGACCTCCGGGTAGAAGTGGTCCTCCCAGATGTGCAGCCCGTCCTTGGTCTCCACGCACTCCTGGGCGATGCCCGGGCCGACCACCTCGGAGAGGCCGTAGATGTCGACGGCGTGCAGGTCGAGGCGCTCCTCGATCTCGCGCCGCATCTCCTCCGTCCACGGCTCGGCCCCGAAGATGCCCACCCGCAGCGAGGTGCTCCGAGGGTCGACGCCCTGCTTCTCGAACTCGTCCAGCAGGGTCAGCAGGTAGGACGGGGTGACCATGATGATCTCGGGCTCGAAGTCCAGGATCAGCCGCACCTGGCGGGCCGTCATGCCGCCGGAGGCCGGGATGACGGTGCAGCCGGCCCGCTCGGCGCCGTAGTGGGCGCCGAGGCCGCCGGTGAACAGTCCGTAGCCGTAGGCGATGTGCACCTTGTGGCCGGGCCTGCCGCCGGCCGCGCGGATCGAGCGGGCGACCACGTCGGCCCACATGGAGAGGTCGTCGTCGGTGTAGCCGACCACGGTCGGCTGCCCGGTGGTGCCGCTGGAGGCGTGGATCCGGCGGACCCGCTCCATCGGGACGGCGAACATGCCGAAGGGGTAGCCCTCGCGCAGGTCGGCCTTGGTGGTGAAGGGGAAGCGGGCGAGGTCGGCGAGGGTGCGGCAGTCCTCGGGGCGGACTCCGGCCGCGTCGAACTTGCGGCGGTAGAGCTCGACGTTGTCGTACGCGTGCCGCAGGGTGGACCGCAGCCGGGTGAGCTGGTGGGCGCGCAGTTCGTCCAGGCCCATCCGCTCGCCGGCGTCCAGCAGCTCCGGGGGGATCGGCTCCCCGAGGTGTCGGCGCGGGACGGGTGCGCTGCCGGTCATCGTCGCTCCTTCGCTGCTCCGCCCGCTTCCGGGCCACCGACCGATCGTTCGGTCAGGAATGTTTCGATCCATTGATCCAGCACCCGAACCACCTGTCAAGGGATCGTGCGGACCTTCCGGAATGTGAAGTTCCGACCGCTTCACGACGGCTTCACCTCCACAGCTTGGCTATCCGATATGAAAATCATTACGGAAGTTTGACTTCCCGGCGGCCTCCTCCGCCCCGACCACGTGATTCAGTAGTGCGGTTTCCTCCCCGCACCCCGGAGTGATCACCGTGCCCACGACTCCCGCCCTGGTCAGCGCGCTGCGCGAACTCGGCGAACGACCCGCCGTCGTCGCCGACGGGCGCGCGATCAGCGGCATCGGCCTGCTGCTCGGCGTCTCCCCGCCCGGCGGCCTGCCCCGGGCCCTCGCCCAGCGCGTCGCCGCGCACGCCGCGCTACCGCCCTCCGCCGCCCGGGCCGCCGAGCAACGGCTGCGCTACTGGGCCGGCGTCCTCGGACCGGCGCCGATCCGGCACACCGTGCTCCACCCCGTCTCCGACCTCGCCGTCGACCTCGCCCTCGCCACCCTGCTGGCCGGCGGCACCGTCCACTGCGGCGACCCCGAGCAACCGCCCGAGCAACAGCTCGCCACCGTCGCCGCCAGCCGGGCCACCCACCTCAGCCTGCCCTCCGCCCTGCTCTGGCGGCTCAGCCGGCAGCCCGGCCTCGACGTCCACGACCTGCGCACGCTGCGCCTGGTCCTGCACGTCGGCCCCGAGCCCCGGCAGGAGGACGTGTACGCCGCCGTCGACGCGCTCGGCGCCGTCCTCGCCCACGTCCGCGCCCCGGACAGCAACGCCGAGGCCGCCGACCGCCGGCTGCGCGCCGACGCCGAGAGCGCCTCCGCCGCCGCCTGGAAGCACAGCATCGGCGTCACCGCCCCCCAGGTCGGCGAGTTCGGCGCCCACCTCGACCGGGCCGTGCTCCTCGCCCTGCTGCACACCCTCCAGCAGGCCGACGTGCTCACCGACCCGACCCGCGGCTACCCCGAGGCCGAGGTGCTGGCCACCGCCCTGGTCACCCCCGCCCAGCGGCCCCGGGTCTCCCGCTGGCTGGACGCGCTCGCCCGGCACGGCCTGATCACCCGCCAGGACGGCGGGGCCCAGGGCCCGGTCTTCCGCGGCGGCCCCGGGCCGGGCGCCGCCGAGGCGCGGGACGCCTGGCGCCCGGCCGTCGAAACCTGGGCCGACGGGCTCGGCCCGGCCGCCGCCCTGGACCGGGTCCGCCGCGGCGCGCAGCGGCTGCCCCGGCTGATCACCGGCGAGGAGGCCCCCCGCCCGGCCGCCGCCCCGGTCCGCTGGGCCGCCTCGCGCGGCTTCCTCGGCGCCGCCCTCGGCGCACTGGTGCGCGGCACCGCCGACGCCCACCCGGCACCGGTGCCGCTGCGCGTCCTCGAACTCGACCCCGAGGGCGGCGATTCCGTCGTCGCCCGCGCCCTGGCCACCCGGCCCCGCCAGCACGCCGAACACCACCTCGTCCCCGACGGCGGCCGCTACGACCTCGTCGTCGCCACCGCCACCGGGCGGACGGAAGAAGAGGTCCCGGAGCTGGTCCGCCTCGTCGCCCCCGGCGGACGGCTGCTGCTGTCCGCGCCCACCACCGAACACCTCGACCTGCTGATCACCGGCGACAGCTCCCACGGACCCACCGCCCACCCGGCCGAGCACTGGCGGGCGGCGCTCGCCACCGCCGGCTGCCCGACGGTGCTGACGCTGCCCGAGGACGGCCACCCGATGGGGCTGCTGGGGCAACGGCTGTTCGCCGCGCGGGTGGGCTGACGTCCAGCCGCGCGGGTGGGCTGACGCCCCCACGAGCGGGCCGTCCGACGGACCGGAGACCTCCACTTCCCGCCCGCGGAAGCGGACCCGGCCCCTCCCCTGCCGCCCACCGTGTCCGAGTGGTGAAATGCGGATCACGTGCCGCCACCCGATCCGTACCATTTCGATACCGAAGCCGTGATGAGCTGCGAGGATCCTCGCCGCCCGGGCCGCTCCCCGGGTAGGCTCCGGCTTGTCCTCCGGCCCTCGCGCAGGCGGCCCCCGCCGCCCTGCCGCGTTCTCCGGGGGCGTTCCCCCCGCGGGCCATTCGGTGGGCACCGCGCACTCGACACCGCGCGCCAGGGCAGTCGCGCGAACGGCGAAGGGCATCGCATTGTCGGATCGGCTCACCGGAGGAGACTCCTCGCTGCTGCGGCGGATCAACGCGGCGGTCACGCTCCGGGCGCTGCGGAACGGCCACTCCGTGACCCTCACTCAGCTCGTCGGCGAGACCGGGCTCTCCCGCCCGACCGTCGAGGGAGTGATCGAGGGTCTGGTCGAGACCGGACTGGTCGCCGAGGTCGAGCAGCCGAGGGAGGAGGGCCAGCCGGGCACCGGCCGCCGCGGCCGCCCGGCCCGCTGGTTCCGCTTCCGCGCCGAGGCCGGGCACATCCTCGGCATCGAGATCGGCGTGCACGACATCCGGGTCATCCTGGCCGACCTCACCGGCGAGGTGGTGGGCAGTCACTTCAAGCCGGTGGACGAGACCCTGGAGGCCGAGGACCGGCTCACCGCCGTCCGCACCACCGTCGCCGAGGTGCTGCGCAAGGCCGGCATCTCCCGCGACAACCTGTGGGCGGTCGGCATCGGCACCCCCGGCATCGTGGACCGCGAGGGCACCATCCGGCTCGGCACCGCGATGCCCGGCTGGACCGGCCTCGACCTCGGCGCCCGGCTGCGGCGCTCCTTCCGCTGCCCGGTGCTGATCGAGAACGACGCCAACCTGGCCGCCATCGCCGAGCACTGGCAGGGGGCGGCGGTCGGCGCCGACGACGTCGTGTTCGTGATGGCCGGCCTCAGCCCGGGCGCCGGCTCCCTCATCGGCGGCAAGCTGCACCGCGGTTTCGGCGGCGCGGCCGGCGAGATCGGCGCGCTGCACCTGCTCGGCCAGGAGGTCACCCCCGAGCGCCTGCTGTCCACCACCGGCAAGCCGCTCAACCCCCTGGACGAGGCAGCCGTGGCCCGGGTGCTGCGGCTGGCCCGGGAGGGCGACGAGTTCGCCCGCATCGCCATGGACCGCTTCCTCACCCGCCTCGTCCAGGGCGTCGCCGCGCTCGTCCTGGCCATCGACCCGCAGCTGGTGGTGATCGGCGGCTGGGCGGCCGGCCTCGACGGCGTCCTGGACCCGCTGCGCGAGCGCCTCGGCCAGCTCACCCTGCGCGCGCCGGAGGTCGCCCTCGCGGCGCTGGGATCGGAGGTGGTGGCGATGGGCGCCCTGCGGGTGGCCCTCGACCACGTCGAGGAGCAGCTCTTCGCGGTGGACCCGCCGCGGGCCTGACGCGGGCCCGGCGCTCGGGAGGGACTGCGGCGGCCGCGGCCGCTGCCCCTCTTTCCCCCTCCTCCCCCGTCACTCAACGGCACTGGCCCGGACGTCAGTTGACGCCCGGGCCAGTGCCTGAGGGTTTCCGGCAAATGGTTCAGGAGGCGGTGCGGACCTCAGCCGTCGCACCGACCGGGGTGACCTCGACCAGTCCGGTCGAGCCGAAGGTCAGCTTGCAGGTGTCCGCCCGGTAGGTGGAGACCGCCAGGGCGACCAGCCGGCCGGCCGCGGCGTACTGGGTGGTCATGACCAGGACGGGCGCGCCGGGCGGGCGCTCCAGCAGCGCGGCCTGCTCGGCCTCGGCGACACCCAGCTCGACCGAGCGGGACTCGCCGTCCACCTCCAGCCGCTCCAGCTGACGCAGCACCGACCGGGCGCGGTCGCTCTCGGCGCGGAAGCCCGGCAGGTGCGGCAGGGTGGCGGCCGGGACGTGCAGCGACTCGGTGGCCACGGCGCGGCCCTCCACCAGGCGGACCCGGCGCACGGTGTGCACGGTGGCGCCCTCGGCGATTCCCAGGCTCTTCGCCAGCTGCTCGGAGGCGGGGGCGGTGGCGCAGTCGACCGTCCGCCAGGCGTGGTTGCGCGCGGCGCCGGGCCAGCCCTCCTCCTGCCGGTTGACCGGGACACCGACCCGCGGGGCGGCGATCAGCGTGCCGATCCCCCGCCGGCGCACCAGGCGGCCCTCCAGCTCCAGCTGGTCGAGCGCCTGCCGCAGCGTCGCCCGCGCCACGCCGAAGCGGGCCGAGAGCTCACGCTCGTTGGGCAGCACCTGACCGGTGGAGAACTCCGAGTCGATGGCGCGCAGCAGCACCGTGCGCAGGTGCCAGTACTTCGGCTCCGGTACCGCCGAGAGCTGTCCTGTCGTCCCCACCGTGTCCTCCACCGCTGTTGTCGGCCCTGCGACAAGGAGGGCGGATCCCGGATCCACGGTCCGCTGTTTGCGGCAGGTGGAGAGCGGGCCTTTATCCGTCCTTCTTTATTAAAGGTCCTTGCAGTAAGTGACCCTAGGTGCTCCGTCCGGAGATGGTCAAGACCAATGGCACGGCTCGACGGGACCGGCGCGGATTTTCATGCCGCGTTCACGACACTCCTGTCAGTCGCTGCCACCATCCGGCCCGGACGGCCCTCCTCCGCGCGTCACGATTCGGGTCGGGTACGGCCAGTCGGTAGGCTGCCCGGGTGATCGTGGTGACGAGTGTGAACGTGAACGGAATCCGGGCGGCGGCCAAGAAGGGCTTCGTCGAATGGCTGGCCGGCACCGAGGCGGACGTGATCTGCCTCCAGGAGGTGCGCTCCGAACCCGAGCAGCTGCCCATCGAACTGCGCGACCTGGACGGCTGGCACGCGGTCTGGGCCCCCGCCGCCACCAAGGGCCGGGCCGGCGTCGCCGTGCTCTCCCGCGAGGAGCCGCAGCGCACCGTGATCGGCTTCGGGTCGAAGGAATTCGACAATTCGGGCAGGTACGTGGAAATCGACCTTCCGGGGCTGACCATCGCCAGCCTCTACCTCCCCTCCGGCGAGGTGGGCACCGAGCGCCAGGACGAGAAGGAACGCTTCATGGCGGAATTCCTCGTCCACCTCACCGCCCTGCGCACCCGCGCCGAAGCCGACGGCCGCGAGGTCGTGGTCTGCGGCGACTGGAACATCGCCCACCGCCCCGAGGACCTCAAGAACTGGAAGGCCAACCAGAAGTCCGCCGGCTTCCTCCCCGAAGAACGCGCCTGGCTCTCCCGGGTCTACGACGAGGCCGGCTACGTCGACGTCGTCCGCGCCCTCCACCCCGACCGCACCGGCCCCTACTCCTGGTGGTCCTACCGCGGCCGCGCCTTCGACAACGACTCCGGCTGGCGCATCGACCTCCAGGTCGCCACCCCCGGCCTCGCCGCCAAGGCCGTCGAGGCCCACGTCGAGCGCGCCGAGACCCACGCCGAGCGGTGGAGCGACCACGCGCCCGTCACCGCCGTGTTCAACCTCGGCGACAACTGACCCACAGGTAGCCACAGTTGAACAGATCCCAAAGGCGGCCTCAGCCTGCGGCGGCTCCCGACCCAGCCCCACTCGCGCCGGCGGACGAGGCTTGCGGTCTCCCCCGGACGGTTTGACAAGTCGATTCACTACAGCACCTCCCGGACGTACCACTGCCCGTCGGGGTGGTCGGCGCTGAGCCGGTGCGAGACGCGCAGAGCGAGCGCCGTCCTTCCGATGCCGGGCGGGCCGACCAGTGGTACGCCTGCGGACGGGCGGGGCGCGAGGGCGTCGAGGACTTTCGCCAGACGGTCCTCGCGGCCAACGAAGTGGCTTTCCTCCGACGGGAGTTGAAACCGGACCACCCAGGGCGCGCCCTGGCTGAGGGGCTTCGGCCCGGCAGAACCGAGGGCCAGACGCGGTCCGCCCGCGTCACGCTCGCCCGCCGGCCCGGCCGGGGTGCCGCTCGACTCCCCCGTTTCGGTGAGCAACTTCCGCTGTAGGCCCTGGAGTTCAGGCCCGGACACGGCCCGGGTGTCCTGCGGCGGCTGCGCAGCCCGGAGTCTGTGAATGATGTCGTCCGAGGTGACCACCTGCCCCGCCCGGAGCGGCAACGATGCCAGAAGCACACGCTGTTTGGGCGAGGAGATGGTCAGTTCTCCGCCCGCCGCCCAGACGGACAGCGGCCCGAGAATCCTGAAGTCGCACGTCGAAGCCATTTCCCCGTTCAAGCGCACACCTGCCTGGTCGGCTCGGTGTCAGTGCGATCCTCCGTGCACGCGACAGATTAGAACGCACTGGCCCGCGAAACCGCCACAGTATGATCTACGTCACCCAGGGCACCCCGGGAGCCTCCCGGCTCGGGACGGCTCCACCGCCCCGCACCGCGACGCCGACGTCACACGAGCGCATCCGGTCCTCCGGCGCGTGGATGGTGGAGAGCACCATCAGCTCGTCCACCTCCAGTGCCTCGGTCATCGAGGTGAGCGCCTTGTACACGTGGTCGGGATCGCCCACGACACACCTCGGCCATTCGGCCACCTCGCCCGCGAGTGGCTCCACCTGGCCGCACAACCCGCCGAGGGCCTGCTCCGGGGACGGCAGCGGCAGCAGCAGCCCGCGCCCCATGCGCAGGCGGAACAGTCGCTGACTGGCGAAGACGCGCTGCGCTTCCTCCTCGGTGGACCCGCAGTACACGCCGACGCCCACCTGCACCCGCGGCAGGGATCCGGCCCGGTCGTCGAACGCGCCGCGGTACGCCTCGACGACCGTGCGCGTGAGCTGCGGCCGACCGAAGTGGGCGATGCTGATGGTCAGTCCGAGCCGGCCGGCGAGTTCGGCGCTCTGCGGACTCGCGACCAGCAGCCACACCTCGGGGGCACCGGCGGTAGGCATGAGTTCGATGCGCCCGTACAGATGCCCTTCCGGGAAACCTCCGAGGAGAAAGGCGAGCAGTTCCGCCAGTTTGCCGGAGAAGTTGTCACCGTCCCCCTCCACCGGGACTCCGGGGGCGAGGGCGTGCGCCTCGATGCTGCCCGCACCCGCGCCGCGACCGATGCCCAGGTCGATCAGAGCGGTGGCCGCGGTGGATCCCTCCGGTATGACGGACTGGTCCAGTACGGACAGCTTCACGATGATCTCCTCCAAGGTCTCGGCCGAGTGAAGGGGATGGGTGATCAGGGAAGGACGGTCCCGGCGGCCGCGTGTCGGAAGCGAGCCACGAGCGACGCCCAGCGGTCGTCGAACGACGCGAGGTCGAGAAGTCCCGCCAGTTCCTCGCGGCAGCCGGCCTCGGCCCGTTCACCACGCTCGGCGCCGGCCTGCGTCAGCGTGCAGTACACGCCGCGACGGTCATGCTCACAGGAGACCCGGACCGTGAGACCCTTGCTCTCCAGCCGGGTGACGAGCCGGCTCATGGACGACTGGTCGAGTCCGACCGCGTTCGACAGCTCCTGAACCCGGGTGCCGCGCTCGTGGCCGTGCCGCAGCTCGATCAACACCGCGAGCTCGGGCAACGAGATCTGGTACTCGCTCGCGAGCATCCGTTCCAGGGACTGGTTGAGCTGACCGACCATCAGCGTCAACCGTCGCCACAGGTCGAACTCTCCGGTGCTCCCGGCGCGCTCATCGGCCGACATGCCGCCTCCCTCTCCTTACTCCTCTTCCACTATAGGGCCATCTCCATGCACGATCCATGTTCACACATGCTTTATTTCGCTCCTCCTCTCCAGATTGTCTCGAACATCCACCTTCAGACAAGGGATTCGCGAAATCGGTCACGCCAAAGTAGATGCAGGCACCTGCATTCTCTGCGTACAGTGGTGGCATCGAGTGAGCGAGGCGCCGTTCCGCGCCCGCGAGACCGCCCCATCGACATCCAGGTGGTAGGCATGACACCCGCGACTCCCGAGTCCTCCACGGCGGCCGAGCCGACCGCACAGCCCTCGAAGACGGCTTCAGCGGCGCCCGAGACCTCCGGCCCGGCGGACGACAAGCTCGACCCGGCCTTCATGCGGATGGCCGCCGTCCTGCTGCTGGCCCTGCTGATGGCCCTGCTGGACGAGACGATCGTCAACGTCGGCCTCACCACACTCAGCGGCACGTTCGACTCGCCGCTGGAGAACGTCCAGTGGGTCACCGGCGGCTACCTGCTCGCCGTCGCCGCCGCCACCCCCTTCGCCGGCTGGGCGGTCGACCGGTTCGGCGGCCGCAACATGTGGCTCACCGCCGTCCTACTGTTCGTGCTCGGCTCGACACTCTCCGGCGCCGCCTGGTCACTACCGACGCTGATCGTGTTCCGAGTGCTCCAGGGCATCGGTGGCGGCATGATCGTGCCGGTCGTCCAGAGCGTCCTCGCGACGACCGCCGGCCCCTCGCGGGTCGCCAAGGCCATGGCCCTGATCTCGCTGCCGCTCACCCTCGGGCCGATCCTCGGCCCGGTCCTCGGCGGCGTCCTGGTCGACACGGTCAGCTGGCGCTGGATGTTCCTGATCAACATCCCGATCGGTGTGGTCGCCCTGCTGCTCGCCCTGCGGACGCTGCCCGCCAGCACGCACGGCGGCCAGTCCGACGATCGCCTGGACGTGCTCGGCCTGGTCCTGCTCTCCCCCGGCTTCGCCGCCCTGGTCTACGGCCTCACCACCGCGGCGCGCGACAGCGACGTCGCGTCCCCGCAGGTCATCGTCTCCTTCGTGCTCGGCGCCCTGCTGCTCGTCGGGTACGTGGTGCACGCACTGCACACCGCCGTCGTTCCCCTGATCGACCTGCGGATGTTCAAGCTGCGCGGCTTCACGATGGCCGTCGTCACGATGTTCTTCGTCGGCGCCGTCGCCAACGGCCTGCTGTTCCTCACCCCCCTCTACTACCAGCAGTCCCGCGACTTCGGCGCCCTGCACGCCGGACTCCTGCTGATCCCCTCCGGCGTGCTCGGCGCGGCCGGCGCGATCACGTCCGGCAAGACCGCGAACAAGGTCACCGCGCGGCTCACCTCCGCCGTCGGCATGCTGCTCACCGCGCTCGGGGCGCTCGCCTTCTCCGGGGTCGGTGCCGACACCAACACAGCGTGGCTGTCCGTCGCGATCGGCCTGACCGGCTACGGCATCGGCCTCACCGCCCCCGGCACGATGGCGTTCATGTACCAGGCCGTCGGCCCGGAGCGCGCCACCCGGGCCACCAGCGCCCTGTTCATCGTCAACCAGATCGGTGGCGCCCTCGGCATCGCGGTCATCGCCATCACCCTCCAGTCCCGGCTCAGCGACGCGGAGGGCCACCCGGCCGGAGCGTACGGCGGCACCTACGCCGCGGTCATCGCCTTCGGCGTGGTCGCCGCCCTCGCCGCGCTCGCCCTGCCCGGGTCCTTCCGGGCGAAGGCCCCGGCCCAGCCCGAGGGGGGCACCAACCCCTCCCCCGAGTCCGCCGCCGTCTGACCACTCCCGCCAGGCCCGCCCTCACCCCCGGGGGCGGGCCGACGGGGTCGTGTGCCCGCCCCCGGCGGACGTGCGACGTCAAACTTCCGACGGTCGGACGGGTTTTGAGGCCGAGGACGAGCCGGCGGCGGTGTTCCTGGTCGGCCTGGGCCCAGGTGTCGGAGAAGGTCTGGCCGGTCTCCGCCGAGACCCAGGCGGAGGGGCGTTGTGGAAGGTCGGCGAGGCGGCGGCGTTCGTCGACCAGGACTTCGAGGGCCTCGGAGTACTCGTTGTCGCCGCCGTGACCGGCGCCGAAGCCGTCATGCTACTCACAGGAGGTCCCCTACCATCCAGGCCGGCGGGCACCATCGAACAGACTGTTCTCGAACAGGTGGACTCTTTTGGAAAAGGCTTCCATCCGCTGGCACATCGACCTCCAGGTCGCCACCCCCGGCCTCGCCGCCAAGGCCGTCGAGGCCTACGTCGAGCGCGCCGCCACCCACGCCGAGCGGTGGAGCGACCACGCACCGGTCACGGCAGCGTTCGATCTGAACAACTAGCCAACAGCAACGGATAGTTCGACAGAATCAGAAGGCGGTCCCGACGCGCAGCATCCCACACGTCGGGGCTGCCTCTCGGCAGCAAGTACGCCAGCGGCGAAGGAAGTCGCGCGGCACTCCAGGAGTGGACTTTTCAACAAAACAACGTCCCTCCAGGCGTGACCACCGCCCGCAACCCCTTGCCCCCCGGCCAAGAGCTTCAACTAGTGCCGCATCAGGCAACGTTCGCCCTGGTGACGACCTCGCGTAGTCGTTCGTCGGCGGCGTGCTTGTTTCGCCAGATGATGTAGCGGCGGAT
>NZ_JBHUAF010000252.1:0-12505 GCF_042789895.1 Kitasatospora sp. NPDC056783 | reverse complement strand
GCGAAAGCGAGGGGCCTTCCGACGTTTCCGGCGTTTCCGGTGATTCCCTGGCCGCCGACGGGCCGCGAACGCGACGCCCCCGTCCCGGGCCGGGACGGGGGGCGTGGCGCTTCCGGCGGTCGTGCGGCCGGTCAGCGGCCGAAGTAGCCGTTGAAGTTCTTGGAGAACTCCTGGCCGGCGAACCGGTCCCAGTTGATCGACCAGGTCATCAGCCCGCGCAGGTTCGGCTGGGCACCCGCCCGCGGCACGTACGTCCCGCAGTTGGCCAGCTTGGTGAGGCAGTCGAGCGCCTTGTTCACCTCGGCCGGGGCGACGTAGCCGTTGCCCGCGTTGGTGGTGGCCGGCATGCCGATGGCCAGCTTGGAGGCGGGCAGCGCCGGGAACACGTTGTTCGTGTTGCCCGCCACCGGGAAGCCCTTGAGCAGCATGTCGGTCATCGCGACGTGGAAGTCGGCGCCGCCCATCGAGTGGTACTGGTTGTCCAGGCCCATGATGGAGCCGGAGTTGTAGTCCTGGACGTGCAGCAGGGTCAGGTCGTCGCGCAGCGCGTAGATGACCGGCAGGTACGCCCCGGCCCGCGGGTCCTGGCCGCCCCAGGGGCCCGATCCGTAGTACTGGTAGCCGAGTTGGACGAAGAAGGTCTCCGGAGCCATGGTCAGCACGAAGCCCGGGCCGTACTTGGCCTTGAGGGTCTTCAGCGCGGAGATCAGGTTGACGATGACCGGGCTGGTCGGGTTCTTGAAGTCGGTGTCACCGGTGTTGAGGGAGAGCGAGTGCCCCTCGAAGTCGATGTCCAGGCCGTCCAGGCCCCACTTGTCGATGATCGCCGAGACCGAGCTGACGAAGGTGTCCCGGGCGGCGGCGGTGGTCAGCTGGACCTGGCCGTTCTGGCCGCCGATCGAGATCAGCACCTTCTTGCCCTGGGCCCGCTTGGCGGCGATGGCGGCCTTGAACTCGTCGTCCGACTCCACGGTCGGGCACTCGGTGGCCGGGCAGCGGTTGAAGCGGATGTCGCCGGAGGTGACGGAGGTGGGCTCGCCGAAGGACAGGTCGATGATGTCCCAGGAGTTCGGGACGTCGGCCATCCGGGTGTAGCCGGCGCCGTTCGCGAAGCTCGCGTGCAGGTAGCCGACCAGGGAGTGGCTGCCGACCGGCGGGGGCGTGGTGGGCGGCGGGGTCGTGGGCGGCGGGGTGGTCGGGGGCGGGGTGGTGGTCGGCGGCGGGGTGGTGGGCGGCGGCGTGGTCGGCGGGGGCGTGGTGGGCGTCACCGTCGGCGTGGGCGTCGGGCTGGGGGCGCCCGGGCCGTCCAGCGAGATGTCGTCCGCGTAGTAGGTGCCCTGGCCGTACCAGCCGTGGGTGTAGACCGTGGCGCTGGTCTGGGTGGCTCCGGTGGTGAAGCCGACGCTGAGCTTCTGGTAGGAGCCGCCGGTTCCCGGCGTCCAGGTGCTCGGGCCGCCGCCGTCCACACCCAGGTAGACGTACGAGCCCTGGACCCAGGCGCTGAGCGTGTAGGTGGTGTTCGGGGCGACGGTGACAGTCTGGGAGCACTGGGCGGTGTCGCCGGCCGTGGCGGCCGCGGCGAGCGCGCGGCTGCCGCTGTGCACCGGGCTCGTGACGACGCTGCCGGAGTTGCCGGAGCAGCTCCAGGGGCCGAGCGAGCCGGACTCGAAGCCGCCGTTGGACAGGAACTCGCCGGCCGAGGCGGCGGGCGCCAGGCCCAGGGTGACGCCGACCAGGGTGGCCGCGGCGACGGCGGAGGCGGTGCCGGCGGCGATGGCCGCGCGGCGGCCGGTGGCCGGAGTTCCGGAGGTGGGTGTTCTGCGCATGCGGGTGCTCCTGCGATGGCGCGGTCGTGGGGGACGTCCGAGGGCACGCCGGAGCACGCGCCAGTGGGGGGAACGGCCCGGCCTGGCACCCAAGTTGGACTAGACCACTGAAGTGGATGCGGCCGTACGGTGTCAATGGTCCAGACCGGTCCGCGCACGCTCCGGTTGCCGGAGATGACACCCCGTCGAAGGATGGAGGGGTGACCCCGCCCGGCTACCTCCGCCACCCCCACCTGCACGGCGGCCTGCTCACCTTCACCGCCGAGGACGACGTCTGGATCGCCCCGCTCAACGCCGACGGCACCGGCACCGGCCGGGCCTGGCGGGTCGGCTGCGACCGCACCCGGGTCAGCCACCCCCGCTTCTCCCCCGACGGCACCACCCTCGCCTGGACCAGTTGGCTCGCCCCCACCCCCGAGGTGTGGACCGCCCCGGTCGACGGCGGCCGGGCGGACCGGCTCAGCTACTGGGGCAGCCAGGACACCCGGGTGCGCGGCTGGCTGCCGGACGGCGAGGTGCTGGCCGTCACCTCCTACCACGAGCCCTTCGGCCACTACACCTGGGCGCACTCCCTGCCGCCGGACGGCTCCCCCGGCCGCCGGATGCCCTGGGGCCCGGTCGGCGACGCCCAGATGAGCCGCGAGCACACCGTGCTGCTCACCGGCGCCGCCCCGCACGAACCCGCCGCCTGGAAGCGCTACCGGGGCGGCGCCACCGGCCGGCTCTGGGTGGACGGCGAGCGGATCCTGCCCGAGCACACCGGGCACCTCGCCGCACCGATGCCGGTCGGCGGCCGGATCGCCTTCCTCTCCGACCACGAGGGCATCGGCAACGTCTACTCCTGCCGGCCGGACGGCACCGACCTGCGACGGCACACCGACCACGCCTCCTACTACGCCCGTGAGGCCGCCACCGACGGCACCCGGATCGTCTACCAGCACGCCGGCGACCTCTGGCTGCTGGACGACCTGTCCGCCCCCGCGCCGCGCCGCCTGCACGTCCCACTCGGCGGTGCCCGGGCCGGCCGCCGCCCGTACCAGGTCAACGCGGCCGGGCAGGTCAAGGACCTGGCCTGCGACCAGACCGGCCGGACCGGGCTGGTCACCGTGCGCGGCAGCCAGTACTGGCTCACCCACAAGGACGGCCCGGCCCGCGCGCTCGCCGACACCCCGGGGGTGCGCACCCGGCTGCCGGTGGTGCTCGGTCACACCGGCGAGGCGGCCTGGATCACCGACGCCGAGGGCGCCGACGCGATCGAGGTGGTGCCGCTGCCCGGGCACGACCGCGCCCCCGGGCCGGCCGGCGCCGAACTGCACCGCCGCCGGGTGATCGCCGCCGGGCGGATCGGCCGCGTCCTGGAACTCACCGCCTCCCCTGACGGCAGCCGGCTCGCCGCCGCCACCTCGGACGGCCGGCTGCTGCTGGTCTCCTCCGCCGACGGCGAGGTGCGCGAGGTGGCCGCCTCCGGCTACGGGCCGGTCTCCAGCGCCCGCTTCTCCCCCGACTCCCACTGGATCGCCTGGTCCGAACCGGTCGCCGGACGCTCGCTGCGCCGCGTCCGGCTCACCCGCGCCGACGCGACCGCGCCGACCACCGACATCACCGAGGGCCGGTTCGAGGACGAGCAGCCGGTGTTCACCCGGGACGGCCGCTACCTGGCCTTCCTCTCCTGGCGCGGCTTCGACCCGGTCCACGACGTGCACACCGGCGACCTCTCCTTCCCGCTCGGCTGCCGCCCCTACCTCGTCCCGCTCGCCGCCGACACCCCCTCGCCGTTCACCGCTCCGGCCGAGGACGGCGCCCCGCACGGCGGCGGCGACGGCGCCGTCCGGGTCGACCCGGAGGGCATCGGCGAGCGGCTGCTCCAGTTCCCGGTGATCTCCTCCAAGTACTCGGCCACCGACGCGGTGCGCGGCGGCCTGGTCTGGCTGCGCTGGCCGATCTCCGGCACCCTCGGACAGACCTTCGCCGGCCCCGAGGACACCTCCGGGCGCCCCTCACTGGAACACTTCGACCTCCTCCGGGGCACCCGCACCACGCTCGTGGACAAGCTGGACGGCTACGCGGTCTCCGGGGACGGCGGCTCGATCGCGGTCTACTCGGCCGGAGCCCTGCGGATGATCCCGGTCGGCGCCCCCTCCGCCGGGATCACCGTCGACCTGCGCCGGATCACCCACACCGTGCACCCGGCCGCCGAGTGGCGCCAGGCCTACCACGAGGCGGCCCGGATCGTCCGGGACCAGTTCTGGGACGAGCGGATGTCCGGCCTGGACTGGCCCGCGCTGGTCGCCCAGTACGAGCCGCTGCTGGACCGGATCTGCTCCCCCGACGACTTCGCCGACCTGCTGCGCGAGCTCCTCGGCGAACTCGGCACCTCACACGCCTACGTCACCCCGTCCCGGCGCGCCGAGGGCCCCACCCTCGCCCAGCAGCCGCTCGGCCTGCTCGGCGCCAACGCCCACCGCTCCCCCGACGGCCGCTGGCTGGTCGACCGGGTGCTGCCCGGCGAGACCTCCGACCCGCGCGCCCGCGCCCCGCTGGCCGCCCAGGGCGTCCGGGACGGCGACGAGTTCCTGGAGGTCGGCGGTCGGCCGGTGGACCCGCTGCGCGGACCGCTGCCGCTGCTGGCCGGCACCGGCGGCACGACCCTCGAACTGGCCCTGCGCGGCGCCGCGGACGGCCCGGTGCGACGGATCGTGATCACCCCGCTGACCGACGAACGGCCCATCCGCTACCAGGACTGGGTGAGCAAACGACGCTCCCTGGTACGGGAGTTCAGCGACGGACGGTGCGGCTACCTGCACATCCCGGACCTCGGCGGCTCCGGCTGGGCGCAGTTCAACCGGGACCTGCGGCGCGAGCTGGACAAGCCCGCCCTGGTGCTGGACGTCCGCGGCAACGCCGGCGGCAACGTCTCCGAACTGGTCCTGGAGAAACTCACCCGGCACGTCCTCGCCTGGGACTTCACCCGGGACCGCCGGCCCGTCCGCTGGCCCCGGCACGCCCCGCGCGGACCGCTGGTGGCGCTGGCCGACGAGGCCACCAGCTCGGACGGCGACGTGATCATCGCGGCGATCGGGCTGCTCGGGCTCGGCCCGGTGGTCGGCACCCGCACCTGGGGCGGAGTGGTCGGGATGAGCGGACGGCACACCCTCGGCGACGGCACCCAGATCTCGGTGCCCAAGAACGCCTCCTGGTTCAGCGGCGGGCTCGGCTGGTCGGTGGAGAACCGGGGCGTCGAACCGGACGTGCACGTGCTGCGCACCCCGCGCGACTGGGCCCGGGGGCGCCACCCCGAGCTGATGGCCGCCGTCCAGCTGGCCCTGGACCTGCTGGAGGACGCGCCCGCCGCGGCGCCCCCGCCGGAGTCCACGCCCCGGCCGGACCTGCGGCGCCCGCCGCTGCCGCCGCGAACGAGCTGAGCTCTGGGCTCAGCCCCAGGGGTCGCCCTCGGACGTCATGTTCTCGGCCGCGCGCCGGTCCGCCTCCTCCTGGGCGACTCTCTCCTCCGTCTCGCGCTTGCGCTCGATGTCGCTGCTGTACGCGTCGGCGGCCTCGTCGTGGGCGAGGGCCGCGCGCTGGGCGGGGTCCTGCCCGGTGGACTCGTGCGGCTTGTGCCGGAACCTGTCGAAGATGCCCATGACTCCTCCTACGAACGGGATGCCGGGCTTCCCTCACTCTCACACCGGGTGCCCACCGGCGCACCTCGGGCCCGTCCTGTCGGTTCCTTGAGCCTTTGGTCCCTGGTGGACGCGCCCAACGTCCGTAGCCGGAGACCGCCGGCCAGGCGCAGATTGGGGCCGTCGGCGAAATCGACGCCACCCCCTGGAGCCCGCTGTGACCGTCGTACACCCCGGAAGCCACACCCGGCGCACCGCCGAGGACCCGCACGACGGACCGCGCCGCCGGGTCGGCCCGCTGGCCGCGCTGGACGGCCGGCTGCCCGGCGCCCACGACCTGCTGCTGATGCAGTGCCCCAGCTCGCTGCGGCCCTTCGCGGGCGGCGAACTGCCGGACTGGGCGCGGGCCGTGCTGCGGGCGCACCCCTGGGTGACGGTCGGCCGGGCACCCGCCGTGGCCGGCAACCCGGTCGACCTGCCGCACCCGCAGCGCTGCACCCGGGACCCGGAGGCCGCGCCCGAACTCTGGTTCCCGGTGACCGTGCGCGGCCCGCGCCCCGGCCAGCGGCTGGACGCCCTGGGCCCCTGGGCGGCGGTGGCCCGGACCCTGCGGCCCGAACAGCTCCCCGACCGCCGCGACCGGCTCGCCCCCGAACGCCTGGCCGGCATCCCGGCCCTGGCGCTGCTGCCCGAGGTCGGCCGGCTGGTGGCGGACCACCGCCTGCCCTGGGGCCCGATCGGCGCGGCCGGCTACGAACTGGGCACCGGCCTGCCGGTCACCGGGCCGCTCAGCCCCCTGCGGCTGGTGCTCCGCTGCCCGCAGCCGATCAGCCGGCGCGACGCCCTCCAGCTGCGGCGGGCCCTGAGCAAGCTGCCGGTGCCGGTCCAGGCCGAACTGGAGACCCGGCACGGCTCGGTGCAGCTGGCGGAGTACGCCTCCGGACAGCTCGGCCTCACCCTGCTGACCCCGGACGGGCCCCGCGAGGTCCGCGACCCGTGGTTCCCCCGGGGGCCGCACGCCTGAGCCCCGTGGTGGCGGGGGCATCAGCGTGGTCGTGTCAGCCGGGATACCGGAGCCTGTGCCGGCCGAGGGTGATCAAGGGCTCCTCGAAGGGCTGGTCCGCCAGGTAGTCCGGAGACCAGGCGATGCCCCACCGGGCGCACTTCGGGCAGTTCCACGTCCGCCCCGCCGCGTTGGCGTCGTCGAGCAGGTCGACCGGCCCGGCGCAGTCCTCCGCCGGACAGGCGGGGGAGGACTGCATCTCACGCCCCGCTCTCGGAGAAGCGGATCCGGCCACGGGGCTTGGGCGGGGTCGGGCGGACGACCAGCATCGGGCCGTCCGGGAGGGGTTGGAGACTGGTGGGGTCGACGGTCCGCTCCAGACCGCCGCCGATCGGCCGGACGTAGGCGAGGCCGCCCCGGGTGTCCATGTGGACGACGTGCTGGTCGGACGTCAGGTCCTTGACCAGCTCGCCCACCTGCGGACGGTAGGGGCGGGGAGCGACGGGAAACTTCTTGCGCATCACGACAGATGACTCCGTTCAGTAGTGCGACGACTACCCAGGGGTCACAACTGTGGGCTATAGTCGGCAACGCCTTCAACCTTTCATCGAGGAAGGAAAAGGAGCTGACCATGGTGAACCGCAAGGAACTTGACCCGGACTCCTCGCCCTCCGCCAAGTTCGGCGCACTAGTTCGCGAGCTGCGAGAGGCACGTGGCTGGACTCAGGACCACCTGGCGAAACTCACCGGGTACTCGTCCGTACACGTGTCCGCCATCGAAACTGGTCGCAAGCCTCCAACCCAGCGGTTTGCAAGAAGACTTGACGAGGCCTTTGAAACGCCGGAGAAGTTCGAGCGCGAGTGGCGCAACGCGGGACGGCGCATCTTGTTCGAGGGGTTCGGCGAGTACCTGCGCAGCGAGGCCACCGCGACGGCAGTCCGACTGTTCGAGATCAACATCATCCCGAGCCTCTTCCGGACCCCCGACTACGCGAGGGCCTATCAAGAAGGGCGGGTTCGCCGAGGACGGACGACGCAGCAACAGGCCGAAGAACGACTGACGATGCTGCTGCACCGGCAGCAGCGACTCCAACAGCACCCCGCGCCCCGAGTCCACGCGGTCATAGACGAGGGCTGCCTCCACCGGGCGATCGGAGGCCGCGACGTCATGGCGGAGCAGCTCCGGCATCTGGAGGAACTGGCCGCCCAACCTCAATTCGTCATCCAGGTAAGCCCGTTCTCACTCGGCGAGGACCGGCCGTTCTCACACCCCATCACCTTGCTGACCATGCCGAACAGAGCCAGCGTGGGATACGGTGAGATTCAGGGGAAGGGCTTCCTCCAGCGCGACCCGGATACCCTGGCCGAATGGGACGGCGAGTTCGACCAGTTGCAGGTCGAGGCGTTGTCGCGAGCAGCAAGTCGAGATTTTGTCCGGCGGATTCGGAGGAGTTTTGAGCATGGCTGACCTGGCACGCGGTACGTGGCGCAAGAGCACGTACAGCGACCCCGAGGGGCAGTGCGTCGAGGTGTCGGACGAGCTTCCCGGCCACCTGCCGGTGCGGGACAGCAAGGACCCGGACGGCCCGATTCTCGTCTTCCACGCCACGGCCTGGCAGTCCTTCGTGTCCGCCGTCCGGACCGGCGAGTTCGGCGCCGTCTGATCCGCCGCGAAAAGGTCGCGGGCCCGATGTCAAGAAGGCCCGGTCCGCTCCGACGTCATGGTGTGCGGCACCCCGCCGCACATCGACGCGACAGGAGCCCCCACCGTGGAACAGCTGCTCAGAGTCATGAACTTCAACGTCTCCAGCGACGGCGTCGCGGCCGGGGAGGAGCAGAGCTTCGAGCTCCCGTTCGGCCTCGACCGCCCCGAACGGCTCTTCTCCTGGGCCGGCGCCACCGCGAGCTGGCCGATGCGCACCGACCCCGGGGGCAGCCGGGGCCTGGACGACTACTTCACCCGGGACTTCGCCCGCAACATCGGCGCCGAGATCATGGGCCGCAACAAGTTCGGCCCCCAGCGCGGGCCCTGGCAGGACCACCAGTGGCGCGGCTGGTGGGGCGAGCGGCCCCCGTTCCGCACCCCGGTGTTCGTCATGACCCACCACGAGCGCCCGTCCTTCACGCTCTCCGACACCACCTTCCACTTCGTCGGCGGCGACCCGGCCGCCGTCCTCGCCCAGGCCCGGGAGGCCGCCGACGGCAAGGACGTCCGCCTCGGCGGCGGGGTCACCACCGTCCGGGAGTTCCTCGACGCCGGCCTCGTGGACACCCTGCACGTGGCCGTCTCCCCGGTGGAACTCGGCTCCGGCCTGCGGCTCTGGGACTCCCCCGACGACCTGCTCGACCGCTACCACCTGGACGTCGTCCCCAGCCCGAGCGGCGTGATCCACCACCTCTTCTGGCGCCGCTGACGCCTCCTGCTACCGTCGCGGGGCGCCCGCCGCCCGACCCGGGTGGTGGGGCGCCCTCGACGGCACCAGGAGAGCCCTTGAAGCACAAGACCGCTGCGACCGTCATCGCGGCCACCGTCCTGTTATCGACCGGTTGCGAGTCGACCGACCAGTCCGGAGCCGTCCGGAAGCCCGCCTTCGCGCCCTCGGCCATCCCGTCGTCCTCAGGTGGCGAGGCGGCGTCGGCGGAGTTCGCCCGGCACGTCCAGGAGCACGCGCCCGACGAGCAACGCACCGCCGTGACGGGGCACGTCACCAAGGTGCTGCGGTCGGTGCGGCAGGGCGACCACCGCAACAGCTACATCGCGACCGACTACGCCCAGCCGGACGACACCGCGACCCGCAACATCGTCCGCGCGTACCTCGCCTGGGCCGGGCCCGAGGACGACGCGACGATGCTCGTCCTCTACACCGCCTCCGGCGGCGTGATGGGCGCCATCGATCTCGCCGACTGGCGCGGCCCGTCACCGTCCTCGCGCTGAGACCCCGACCGCCGAGGAGGTCGGGGCCCCGCGCGAGGCGGCATCAGCCGGTGATGCTGGGCGCGCCCGTCTCCAGGTGGCCGGTGAAGCGCTGGGACCAGCTGCCGTCCACGTCCACCGTCACGGTGAAGTCGTACCAGCCGCTGCTGAGGGCCACCGCGTTGAAGAAGTCGCTGACGCTGCCGCCGGCCGGGACCTGGTACGTCCAGGGGCCGTCCGTACGGTAGTTGTTCGAGGCGATGGTGAACGTCATCGGTGTGGCAGCGGAGTTGGCGAGCCTGAAGTACAACGCCGGCTTGCCGCTGCCCGGTTCGACCGCGTACGAGGCCGTCACCGCCGCGCTCTTGCCCGCCTTCGTCGCGTCGCCCTTGAAGCGGCGCAGGAAGCGGTTGGGGCCGACCACCGTCAGGTCGTAGGGGCCGCCGCCGAAGTTGGTGCCGCAGTTGAAGAAGTCGCTGGTGCTGCCGCCCGGGTCCACCGTGTACTGCCAGGGGCCGCCGCCGCGGTAGGCGTTGGCGTAGGCCGCGAAGTGGGCGGACTTGGTGGCGGCGGCGCCCTTGTTGTCCATCGCGATCCAGACCTTCATCACCCCGCCCGAGCCGAACTCCAGGTGGTCCAGGTTGGCGTTCGGCTGGTAGGGCAGGGCGCGGGCCGGGCGGGTGCCGGGCTCCTGGACCGGGAGCTGGTTGTTGACCGGGGCCGGGTTGGGCAGCGGGCCGCAGGCGGACAGGCCGATGGTCTGCGAGGTGTCGGGCAGGGCGGGCAGGCCGTACACCGGGTTGGCGAAGTCGAACACGCTGGTCAGGTCGCCGCAGACGCGGCGGCGCCAGTCGCTGATGTTCGGGCAGGTGGCCGGCTTGCCGAGGGCGGCGGTCCAGACCTCCAGGAAGCGCAGCACCGACGTGTGGTCGAAGGTCTCGGAGTTGACCCAGCCGCCGCGGGTCCAGGGCGAGATGGCGATCATCGGGACCCGGAAGCCGAGTCCGATGTTGGTGGAGTTGTAGAACTCTCCCGGGGTGCCGGCCGGGGCGGCGGGCGGCGGGACGTGGTCGAAGAAGCCGTCGTTCTCGTCGTAGTTGAGGAACAGCACGGTGGAGTCGAAGACGTTCGGGTCCGCGTTGAGCGCGTCGATCACCAGGTGGACGAAGTGCGCGCCGTCGGCCGGGGTGGCGTACGGGTGCTCGGAGGAGGCCTGGTCGGCGACGATCCAGGAGACCCTCGGCAGCGTCCCGGCCAGCACGTCGGCCTTGATCGCGGCGGCGATGTCGTCCGGGGTCCGGCCGGTGACCTTGGGCACCGAGCCCATGCCCTTGACGGCCAGGGCGCTGCCGGCCGGGGCGCCGGAGAAGTTGGTGAAGTAGGCCAGGGCGTTGTCGCCGTAGTTGTCGGCGGCGTTCTGGTAGACCTTCCAGCTCACCCCGGCGCCCTCCAGCGCCTCGGCGTAGGTCTGCCAGCGCAGGCCCTTCTCGTCGCCGCCGTCGTAGGCCGGGCCGCCCGCCGCGCCGGCCGGGTCGATCTGGCCGGACCAGTGGTAGGTGCGGTTGGGGCCGGTCGCGCTGAGGACGGAGCAGTGGTAGGCGTCGCAGATGGTCCAGTTCTCGGCCAGCGCGTAGTGGAACGGGATGTCCTGGCGGGTGAGGAAGCCGAGGGTGCGGACGTTGCCCTTGGCGGCGACCCAGGAGTCCAGCTTGCCGCTGTTCCAGGCCTGGTGCTGGTCGCTCCAGCCGTGGCTGAGGTCGCCGTTGCACTGGGCGAGGCGCTCGGGGTCGGCGCCGCCGGCCGGCTTGGTCTGGCTGAACTGCCACGGGTACTGGCGGCCGAGCAGGCCGTTGGGCTGGTTGAAGACGCTGTAGCCGCCGGAGATCTGGATGGCGCTGCGGTCGGCGAAGCCGCGCACGCCGCGCAGCGTGCCGAAGTAGTGGTCGAAGCTGCGGTTCTCCTGCATCAGGATCACCACGTGCTGGGCGTCGGAGATGGTGCCGGTCGCACTGCGCGCGGTGGTGCCGGCGGTCGCGGCGGCGGCGCCCGGGGTGGCTCCCGCGGCACCGGTGCCGGCCACCGCGAGGCCCGCCGCGGCGGCGCCGGACAGCGTGACGAACTTCCTACGACTCAACTCGGCCATCAGCCCGGTCCGTCCCTTCGCTGGCGATGTTGTGCACACAAGTCGAGGCTCGCTCGATCGCGCAGCAGTCTCCACCGCCCGCGGAGCGGCCCACCAGACGCTCGCGGCAGGGTTGGCGGACTGTTCGCCCGGGCGTCACCGAGTGACGCCCGACTGAACGGGCGGAGCGGGCGGGAGGCTCAGCGGTCCTTGACCTCGATTCCCAGCGCGTGGGCGAACTGCGGTGCCAGTTCCAGCAGTTGGGTGGAGCTGATGACCGCGCCGCGCAGCCCCTGGTGGCCGTCGACGAGGCCCAGCCGGGCGGCGCCGCGCAGGTCGGTCTTGCCGAGCGTCGCGCCGCGCAGCCGGACCTCCTCCAGGGTGGAGCCGGGGAAGGACACCCCGGTCAGCTTCGCCTCGCCGAAGTCCACGTCGCGCAGCAGGCAGTCCTCGAAGACGACGTCCCGCAGGACGGCCGAGCGCAGGTTGACCGCCTCCAGCTTGCAGCCGCGGAACACCACCCGGCGCAGCGCCGAGCCGTACCCGGCGATCCCGGCGAGCACTCCGCCGACGAAGGAGCTGTCCTGCCACTCGGTGTCGCTCAGGTCGCAGGCGACCCAGCGGCCGGCCTGCACCCAGACCTCGTTGAACCGGGCCTGGCGCAGCTTGACCCCGCTGAGCGCGACGCCGGTGAAGGCGCACTCCAGGAAGGCCGCTCCGGCGCCCGACTCGTCGGTGTGCTCACCGCCGTCGAAGTGGGTGGTGTCGTAGCGCTCGTCGCTGCGCAGCGGCCCGGTGTGCGGGCGCAGCAGGTCGGCGTACGGGAGGTCGGCGAGCCGGTCGGGGGCGGAACGGGGCACGGTGGTGGCTCCTGGCGGTCGGGGCGGCGGACGGGTCTCGCCCGCATGCTCGCACGCGGCACCGACAGCGCCCGGCCGCGGCACGACCCGGCACGACCCGGCACGACCCGGCACGCGAGAACGCCCCGTGACGGCGCCCCGCGAGGAAGCGCCCCGGCCC
>NZ_JBHUAF010000251.1:0-12665 GCF_042789895.1 Kitasatospora sp. NPDC056783 | reverse complement strand
CGGAAGCCCGTGCGCCCACACCACCCTCGCCACGGGTTTACTCACCCCTCGGGGTGAGCGGGATGTGGCGCCGCCGGAGACGGCGCCGCCGGGGCCGCGCCCGCCGACCCGCCCGCCGGCCGACCCGTCGATCAGTCGACCGGCGCGGCCTCGGCGGCCTCGGTGGCGGCCACGAACTCGGCCACGTGCTCGCCCGTCACCAGGTACACCACGCGCTTGGCGACCGACACCGCGTGGTCCGCGAAGCGCTCGTAGTAGCGGCCGACCAGGGTGATGTCGACGGCGGTCTCGATGCCGTGGTGCCAGCGCTCGTCGATCAGGTGCGACAGCAGCTCGCGGTGCAGGGTGTCGATCGCGTCGTCGTCCTGCTCCATCTCCAGCGCCTTGTCGACGTCCTTGGTGGCGATGACCAGGCCGGCCTTGGCTACCAGGCGCTGGGCGAGCTGGCCCATCTCCAGGACGGTGGGGTGCAGGTCACGCGGTACGGCGGTGTCGGGGTAGCGCATCCGCGCGACCTTGGCGACGTGCCGGGCGAGGTCGCCGCAGCGCTCCAGGTCGGCGCTCATCCGCAGCGAGGTGACCACGATGCGCAGGTCGGTGGCGACCGGCTGCTGGCGGGCCAGCAGGTCGATGGCCCGGTCCTCCAGCGCGTGGTGCAGCTCGTTGATCTTCTGGTCGGCGGCGATCACGCTCTCCGCCAGCGCCAGGTCCGCGTCGAGGAGGGCGGTGGTGGCGCGGCCCAGTGCAGAGCCGACCAGCCGGGCCATCTCGACCAGGCTGTCGCCGATCGCATCGAGTTCCTCGTGGTACGCGTCGCGCATGTTCTCTCCTCAGTAGCTGTGTCGGTGGCGGTGCCGACCGGTCAGCCCGTCCGACCATCGTTCCGGTGTCCGGGTGACCGCTGCTGGTGGCGCGCATCGTACGCGCACACCCGGGCCGGTGGCCGCTGTTCGGCGCACCGATCTCTCCCACACGGGCTGCCTGGCCAACTTTCGGCCGTCCGGGCGACGGTGCACGGCCGCCACGGTGAATCAGTGGCTACCTGAAGGTGAATTCTCGGCAACGCGTGGTCGATGCCTTGATCCACCGCTTGGGGACTGCCCTCACCGTGCGCTTACGCTGGCCACATGGACGTGAACGTGGCCGCCGCCGCTGCCTGCGCCATAGCCGGGCTCGGCGTCGGCCTCACGGCCTCCATCGCCTTCCGTTGGAGCGAGCGCGAGCAGGCCAGGGGCAGGCACGGCGCAACAGGCGGCAGGAACCTGGGTCGGCACCAGTCACTGGGCACCGGCAGCCCCGAGCAGCCGCTGCCGCCCGGGGTCGACACCGTGCTCTCCGTGCTGCGCTCCTGCGCGATCGTGCTGGGCGAGGGCGACGAGGTGGTCAAGGCCAGCTCGGCGGCGTACGCGATGGGCCTGGTGCGCGGCGGCGCCGTCGCCGTGGACCCGATGCTGGCGCTGGCCCGCTCCACCCGGAGGGACGGCGACATCCGCCAGGTCGAGCTGGAGGTGCCCCGGCCGGGCGCGGCCCGCGCGGCGGAGCCGCTCGCGGTCTCCGTCCGGGTGGCCCCGCTGGGCTCCCGGCTGGTGCTGGTGCTGGTCGAGGACCAGACCGAGCGCCGCCGGGTGGAGGCCGTCCGCCGGGACTTCGTGGCCAACGTCAGCCACGAGCTGAAGACTCCGGTCGGCGCGCTGTCGCTGCTCTCCGAGGCGGTCGCGGACGCGTCCGACGACCCGGAGGCGGTCCAGCGCTTCGCCGGCCGGATGCAGGTCGAGGCGACCAGGCTGGCCAGCCTGGTCCAGGAGATCATCGACCTCTCCCGGGTCCAGGACGACCGGCTGATGGTCGATCCGGAGCCGGTCGCGGTGGACGAGCTGATCGCCGAGGCGATCGACCGCTGCCGTCAGCAGGCCGCCGCGAAGCAGATCCTGATCGCGGCGGGCGGCATCGCCGGCCTCTACCTGCACGGCAACCGCGGCCAGCTGGCCGCGGCCCTCGGCAACCTGGTCGAGAACGCCGTCAACTACAGCCCGCCCCGCACCCGGGTGGCGATCGCCACCCGCCGGATCTCCAGCGCCGCGGCGCTCGGGGAGGCGGACGGCGAGCTCATCGAGATCTCGGTCACCGACCAGGGCATCGGTATCTCCGAGAAGGACCGCGAGCGGGTCTTCGAGCGGTTCTACCGCGTCGACCCCGCCCGCTCCAGGGCGACCGGCGGCACCGGACTGGGCCTGTCCATCGTCAAGCACGTCGCGGCCTCGCACGGCGGCACCGTCTCGGTGTGGAGCGTCGAGGGCCAGGGTTCGACCTTCACCATCCGCCTGCCCGCCGGGCAGGCACCCACCGAGGACGAACCCGACGACTTCGACGACGAATTCGGCGACGACTTCGACGACACGCTCGACGACGAACCGGACCACGCGCCGGACCGCGGACCGGACGGCCAACCCCCGGCCGGCCCCGCCGCCGCACCCCGAACCCTCACCACGGGCCGCACGGCTCGTCCGCTCCCCGCCGGGGAACGGAAAGCACACCTGTCAGACACAACCCCTCAGCTTGCCCCGGAGGCCTGATCGTGACCCGAGTACTGGTGGTCGAGGACGAGGAGTCGTTCAGCGACGCCCTCTCGTACATGCTCCGCAAGGAGGGCTTCGAGGTGGCCGTCGCCGCCACCGGCCCCGACGCCCTGGAGCAGTTCGAACGCAACGGCGCGGACCTCGTCCTGCTCGACCTGATGCTGCCGGGCCTGCCCGGCACCGAGGTCTGCCGCCAGCTCCGGGTGCGCTCCAACGTCCCGGTGATCATGGTGACCGCGAAGGACAGCGAGATCGACAAGGTCGTCGGCCTGGAGATAGGCGCTGACGACTACGTCACCAAGCCGTACTCCACCCGGGAGCTGGTCGCCCGGATCCGCGCGGTGCTGCGCCGCCGCGGCGAGGACGGCGGCGCGGGCGACGCGGGCAACGGCCCGGGCGCCCTGGAGGCGGGCCCGGTCCGGATGGACGTGGACCGCCACGTGGTGACGGTGGACGGCGCCAAGGTCGACCTGCCGCTCAAGGAGTTCGACCTGCTGGAGATGCTGCTGCGCAACGCGGGCCGGGTGCTCACCCGGATGCAGCTGATCGACCGGGTCTGGGGCGCGGACTACGTCGGCGACACCAAGACCCTGGACGTCCACGTGAAGCGCCTGCGGGCCAAGATCGAGCCGGACCCGGGCGCGCCGCGCTACCTGGTCACCGTCCGCGGCCTGGGCTACAAGTTCGAGCCGTAAAGAGCCGGAGCCGTAGCGGCAGCCGCGAAGGAGCGGCGAAGGCGCGGCGAAGAGCCGTACGGCGCCGTGGAGCGCCGTGCGGCACCACCGGGAGCCCGCCTGACACACCGGACCTCCCGAGCACGCGGAAGGCCCCCTCCGGACAGCCGGAGGGGGCCTTCGCGTCGTCCCCGGCGGGCCCGGGGACGGTGTCAGTGCGCGGCCGGGACGGCCGGGGCGGTGGTGCCGGCCGGGGCGGCGGCACCGGTGGTCGGGGCGCCCGGGGTGGTGGCGCCGACGGCCGGGGTGGCCGGGGCGGTCACGCCGGGGGTGGCGGTCTTGGCGGGGGTGGCGCTCGCCGACGGGGTCGGCCCGTAGCCCTGGTACAGGCCGTTGCCGTGCCGGCCCGAGTCCGGGCTCACGCCGGCCTGGGCCTCGACCTTCTGGCCGTCCTTGAAGGTGAAGGTGGTGGGGGCGAAGCCGCCGACGTGGACGGTCGTGGAGGCGACGGTCGCGGACGGGTTGCCCTCGCCGCCGATCGCCACCGCGCCGTGGGCGGGGATGACGAGGCCGGGCAGCGGGGCGCCGGCCGGGTCCGCGAAGGTCGCGGCGGTGCCGTTGACCGCGATGGACTGGAGCTCGGCCGGGGCGTCCGCGGAGTTCGCGATGTTCACGACCACGTTGGCGGGACCGGTGTGGTCGCCGACGGTTCCCTCTCCGGTGACGATCACGATGTTGTTCAGCCGGAGGTTCGTTCCGAGGGTCGCCGCCGCGTTGTCCGGCTTGATCTGCAGCGTGTCCGGCGTGTTGCCGGCGGCGCAGGAGGACAGCGAGGCGATGGCGATGGCGGCGATGGCGGCGATGCTGCCGCGTCGAAGGCTGCGGCTCACGGCGGCGGCTTCTCCTAGGTCACGTGTCGGGTGGTCAGGTCTCAGATTATCGACCTCGCTTATGCGGTCCTCACGGGGTGGTCCCCGTGTCGCACTCCCGGGGGCCGTCGGGGGCCGTCCGGCCGTACGTTCGGGGCCGTCCGGCGGCACCGCCCGGCATGTCCGGGTCACGCGGCGGACAAGGTTCGACCAAGATCGAATAACGATTGGGCCGCGACCTGAAAACGGGTGAAAGCTCAAGATCCAATCATGGTTGCGGGGGTGTTGCGCAAGGGTTTCGCCGAACCCCGGAACCGCCTCCGACCTGCGGGAAGCCCTTCTCGAACATCGGTCGCAGCACGTCATGGGGGTCCTTGTCAAGCCCCGAGACCGGCCCTGACCTGCGAAAACGCCCTTCGGGTGCGCCGAGAAGCGTGTTAAGCTGGAAAGCCACGGAAGGGGTCCTGTCACATGACGTTCAAGGTTGGCGACACGGTGGTCTACCCCCATCACGGGGCCGCGCTGATCGAGGCCATCGAAACTCGCCAGATCAAAGGTGTGGACAAGACCTACCTGGTGCTCAAGGTGCAGCAGGGAGACCTGACGCTCCGCGTGCCCGCCGAGAACGCGGAGTTCGTCGGTGTGCGCGATGTGGTCGGCCAGGAGGGTCTGGACCGGGTCTTCGAGGTGCTGCGCGCACCGTACACGGAAGAGCCGACCAACTGGTCCCGTCGCTACAAGGCGAACCTGGAGAAGCTCGCCTCGGGCGATGTCATCAAGGTTGCCGAGGTCGTCCGCGACCTGTGGCGCCGCGAGCGCGAGCGCGGCCTCTCGGCCGGCGAGAAGCGGATGCTCGCGAAGGCGCGCCAGATCCTCGTCAGCGAGCTCGCGCTGGCGGAGAACACCAACGAGGACAAGGCGGAGACGCTGCTCGACGAGGTCCTCGCCTCGTAGCGCGCGCAACCGCGATGCGGTCGGGCTGCCGCCCAACGCTCACAGCGCCCGGTGTCGAAGCGCCGCTCCTCGGACGAACCGTCCGGGAGTGGTGCGGTGGCACTCCGGGCGCTGAGGCGTGTCCGGACACGCCCCCCGCCCGAGTCGGTCGTGCACACCAGGTGTGCACGACCGTTTCCGCATCCGTTCGCGCGGAGCTTGCGGAGCTGTGCGGCGGGGCGGTAGACCATGGCTCTTCGGAAGGGGCCCGGTGCGCCCGCCGGGCACGCCATGGCCATACCCACTTCGCCGAAGGAGTGAAACCTGAACGCGTCAGCAGCAGTCGCAGCAGCAGTGGTGCCCGCCGCCGGACGCGGTGAGCGGCTGGGGCCCGGGGCCCCGAAGGCCCTGCGGGAGCTGGGCGGTGTGCCGCTCCTGGTGCACGCCGTCCGGGCCCTGGCCCGCAGCCGGGCGGTCGGCCTGGTCGTGGTCGCCGCGCCCGCGGACGGGGTGGCCGAGGTGGTCGCCCTGCTGGACAGCCACGGGCTGGACGACAAGGACATCCGGGTGGTGGCCGGCGGGTCGACCCGCCAGGAGTCCGTCCGGCTGGGTCTCGCCGCGATCCCCGACGACGTCGAGGTCGTGCTGGTGCACGACGCGGCCCGCCCGCTGGTCCCGGTCGAGGTGGTGGACACCGTCGCGGCCGCCGTCCGGGCCGGGGCGCGGGCGGTGGTGCCCGCGGTGCCGCTGGCCGACACCGTGAAGCGGGTCGAGCCGAACCCGGGCGGCGCCGAGCCGGTGCTCGACACGCCCGAGCGCGCCACGCTGCGCGCCGTGCAGACCCCGCAGGGCTTCGACCGCGCCACGCTGGCCGAGGTGCACGCCAAGGCGCTGGCCGAGGAGAGCGCGGGCACCGCCGACGCACCGCCGGTCACCGACGACGCCGGCCTGGTCGAGCGCTACGGCGGCCGGGTCGTCGTGGTGCCCGGCCACGAGGAGGCGTTCAAGGTCACCCGTCCGCTGGACCTCGTGCTCGCCGAAGCCGTACTCGCCCGCCGGAGGGCCGCCGATGCCTACTGATCCGCAGACCCCGTTGATCCCCCGGGTGGGCATCGGCACCGACGTGCACGCCTTCGAGGCCGGCCGCCCGCTCTGGGTCGCCGGGCTGGAGTGGCCGGACGCCGAGGTCGGGCTCTCCGGGCACTCGGACGCCGACGTCGCCGCGCACGCCGCCTGCGACGCGCTGTTCTCGGCCGCCGGGATCGGCGACCTGGGCGCCCACTTCGGCACCGACCGCCCGGAGTGGGCCGGCGCGTCCGGGGTGAAGCTGCTCGGAGAGGCGGCCCGGCTGGTCCGCGAGGCCGGCTTCGAGATCGGCAACGTCTCCGTCCAGGTGATCGGGGTCCGGCCGAAGATCGGCAAGCGCCGGGCCGAGGCGCAGGCCGCGCTGTCCGAGGCGGCCGGCGCGCCGGTGTCGGTCTCCGGCACCACCACCGACGGGCTGGGCCTGACCGGCCGCGCCGAGGGCCTGGCCGCGATCGCCACCGCGTTGGTGTACGAGCGGCGTTGAGCCCCCGCGGGTGAGCGGGCGGGGGCGACCCGCTGCTGACGGGTGTTCACCGGGGCTCCCGCGGGCCCGAGTCGCTAGGGTGCGGTTCGGGCCCGGACGGGTTTCCGCTCGGGCCGTGCCCCCGACGAGAAGAGGTAAGCCGTGACTGCCCAGCTGTCCGACCGCGCCAAGGCCCTGCTCGACGCCAAGAGCTTCGCCGTGGTCTCCACCATCCAGCCCGACGGCGGCCCCCAGTCCACCGTGGTCTGGGTGAAGCGGGACGGCGACGACATCCTGTTCTCCACCGTCCAGGGCCGCCGCAAGCACCTCAACCTGGAGCGGGACCCGCGGATCGCGATCCTGATCAACCCGGCGGACAGCCCGTACGAGTACCTGGAGGCGCGCGGCAGGGTCACGATGACCACCGAGGGCGGCCGGGAGCTGATCGACGAGCTGGCCGGCAAGTACATGGGGCAGGACAAGTACACGATGGACGGCCCGGACGACGTCCGGGTGGTCGTCCGGCTCACCCCGCACAAGGTGCTCGGCAGCATCTGACCCGGGCCCGCGGCCCGCCTTTCCCCGGGATCACGCCCCCGTTGTCCCGGGGAATGTGGCGGGGCACCCCCCACTTCCCACTACGCTTGACGCTGTGAGCATTCGTCTGTACGACACCAGCACCCGACAGGTACGCGACTTCGTCCCGCTTGTACCGGGTTGTGTCTCGATCTACCTGTGCGGCGCTACCGTCCAGTCGGCGCCACACATCGGGCACATCCGGTCCGGGCTCAACTTCGACATCATGCAGCGGTGGTTCGCCTACCGTGGCTACCAGGTGACCTTCGCCCGGAACGTCACCGACATCGACGACAAGATCATCGCCAAGGAGCGCGAGCTCGGCACGCCGTGGTGGCAGATCGGCTACGAGAACGAGCGCGCCTTCAACGACGGCTACGACGCGCTGGGCTGCCTGCCGCCGACCGTCGAGCCGCGGGCCACCGGGCACATCCCCGAGATGATCGAGATGATGCGGGGCCTGATCGAGAAGGGCCACGCCTACGCGGCCGACGGCAACGTCTACTTCGACGTGCGCTCGTACCCCGAGTACCTGGCGCTCTCCAACCAGAAGCTGGACGACCTGCGCCAGCCCGAGGGCGAGGGCGAGACCGGCAAGCGGGACCCGCGCGACTTCGCGATGTGGAAGGCCGTCAAGCCGGGCGAGCCGAGCTGGGAGACCCCGTGGGGCCGCGGCCGTCCTGGCTGGCACCTGGAGTGCTCGGCGATGGCCCACAAGTACCTGGGCACGGCCTTCGACGTCCACGGCGGCGGGCTGGACCTGATCTTCCCGCACCACGAGAACGAGATCGCCCAGTCCAAGGCCTACGGCGACGACTTCGCCAACTTCTGGGTGCACAACGCCTGGGTCACCATGGCCGGCGAGAAGATGAGCAAGTCGCTGGGCAACTCGGTGCTGGTCTCCGAGATGGTCCGGGCGTGGCGGCCGATCGTGCTCCGCTACTACCTGGCGGCCCCGCACTACCGCTCGATGATCGAGTACAGCGAGGAGTCGCTGCGCGAGGCCGAGGCCGGATTCGGCCGGATCGAGGGCTTCATCCAGCGCGCCGTCGAGCGCTGCGGCACGGTCGACGCGGCGCCCGAGGTGCCGCCGGCCTTCGCCGAGGCGATGGACGACGACCTCGGCGTGCCGCAGGCGCTGGCCGTCGTGCACACCGCCGTCCGCCAGGGCAACAGCGCCCTGAACGCGGACGACAAGGAGAGCGTGGTGGCGCGACTGGCCGAGGTCCGTGCGATGCTCGGTGTACTGGGCCTCGACCCGCTCGACCCGCACTGGGCCGGGACGGAGCGCGGCGAGGACCTCCACGGCGTGGTCGACTCGCTGGTCCGTCTGGTCCTGGACCAGCGGCAGGCGGCGCGCGAGCGCAAGGACTTCGCCACCGCGGATGCCATCCGCGACCAGCTCGGCCTGGCCGGGCTGGCGATCGAGGACACCCCGTCCGGCCCGCGCTGGACGATCAACAGCCAGTAACCCCATCCGACGATCGGGGTGATGGGTGGGCCGTACCGGACCGGTGCGGCCCTCCCTCATGACGTAGCGCGTGCCGTCGGCCGCCACCGGACAGACCGGGGCGGCCGGGGCATGCCGGACAGACAGGAAGTACAGCCATGGCCGGCAACAGCCAGCGCAGGAACCGCCGCAACCCCGGATCGAAGAAGGGCGCGTCTGTCGGTACCGGCGGGCACAGCCGGAAGGCGCTCCAGGGCAAGGGCCCGACCCCGCCCGGGGCGGAGCGCAAGGGCCACCCCAAGCAGCGGGCCGCCAACGCCGCGCTCAAGCGCGAGCGGGACGCCAAGGCCCGGGCCGGCATGCGCCGGGCCGGTGCCGGCGGTCGCGGCGGCCGCGGCGGCGCGGGCAGCGCCGAGCTGGTCTTCGGCCGCAACTCGGTGGTCGAGGCCCTCCAGGGCGACGTGCCGGCCAACGCGCTGTACGTCCAGCAGTTCATCGACACCGACGACCGGGTCCGCGACGCCTTCCAGGCCGCCAACGACCGCGGCATCCCGCTGATGGAGGCCCCGCGCGCCCAGCTGGACCAGATGACCGGCGGGATGAACCACCAGGGCCTGGTGCTCCAGGTGCCGCCGTACGAGTACGCGCACCCCGAGGACCTGCTGGCGGACGCCGCCGACGCGGGCCAGGACGCGCTGATCATGGCGCTGGACGGCGTGACCGACTCGCGCAACCTGGGCGCCGTGGTCCGCTCGGCCGCCGCCTTCGGCGCGCACGGCGTGGTCATCCCCGAGCGCCGCGCGGCCGGCATGACCGCCGGTGCCTGGAAGACCTCCTCCGGTGCCGCCGCCCGGCTGCCCGTCGCCCGGGCCACCAACATGACCCGCGCCCTGGAGGCCTACCAGAAGGCCGGTCTGATGGTGGTCGGCCTGGCCGCCGACGGCGAGGCCGAGATCGGCGACCTGGAGCTGCTGACCGGCCCGGTCGTGATCGTCGCGGGCAGCGAGGGCAAGGGCCTGTCCCGACTGGTCTCCGAGACCTGCGACATGCGCGTCCGGATCCCGATGTCCGGTCTGACCGAGTCGCTGAACGCGGGCGTCGCGGCGGGCATCGTGCTGTACGAGGCCGCGCGGCTGCGCGCCAAGCGCTGAGCGATCAGGGCCCAGGGCCCCGGGCTGAGCGATCAGGGCCCAGGGCTCAGTGTCGTTGAGCTGAGTACGACCGGAGCGCGGGGCGCAGGAGATCTTCCGAATTCCCCGCATTCCGAGTGAAGGCGATCGGGCCCCGACCGGGCCCGATCGCTTTTTTCATGATCACTTCAAGTGTGCGCCGGACATCCACCCGGGAGAGTGTCCTAAGCGGCCGTCACCCGGTTAGACGGGCGTGGACACCAGAACACCTCGGCGCCCCCTGTTCGGCGACGGCAGCACCGGGATAGACGCGGGCCCCGGCCTCAACACCGTCAAGGTGGAGTCGGACCCGGCGCGGCTCAGCAGCACCCAGGCGAGCTTCCGGCTCCGGCTCCAGGACCCGGTGGCGCCGCTGATCGAGGCCCCGGCCGGACTGCTGTCCACCGGCGCCGCGTTCGGCGACCCGTACGCCAACCAGGGCCTGATCCGCCGTCCGCTGGTCACCCCGCAGGTCGTCGTGCCCGCCGGAGCCGTCCCGGTGCTGGCCGGGGCGGGGGCCGGGGGCGTGCCGCGCCGCAAGGGCCGGGTCACCGCCGTCACCTGGACCGGGCAGGCGCCCCCCGGGGACCTCGCGGCCACCCGGCTGCTGGAAGCGGTGCGCCAGGGCGGCACCCCGGTGGGCGGCGTCCGGCTGATCGAGTCCGACACCCAGGTGCTCCCGTCCCTCGCGGGTGCCCGGGCCCTCCCGCGCCAGCCCCGCGAGGGCGGCGGCACCGCCACCGACGCGGGCGTCGGCCCGATCGGCGAGCCGCACGGCTGGACCCCGAGCGGGGAACTGCCCGAGGTCTCCGCCGTCGACGCCGAGGGCCGGCAGCCCTGGTACCCCGGCCGCCGGGTCGACCTCGGTCTGGTGCTGCTGCCGCTGCGCGCCGTCCTCGGCTCGCTCGCGGTCTACGCCGGGTTCAGCAAGCTGTGCGACCCGGTGTACTTCGACGGCGGCGAGCGCGGCTCGATGGTGCGCTGGCTCTCCTCGCTGCACCCCTGGAAGGTCGCCGAACCGCTGCTGGCCTTCGCCATGGCGCACCCGGTGGGCGCCGGCCTGGTGGTGTCGTTCACCCAGATCGTGGTCGGCGTGCTGACCGTCCTCGGCCTCTGGCAGCGGCTCGCCGCCGGCGCGGCGATGGCGCTCTCCGCCGCGCTGCTGTTCACCGTCAGCTGGCGGGCCGTCCCGGTCTACGACACCCCGGACCTGATCTTCCTCGCGGCGTGGAGCCCGTTGCTGATCGCCGGGGCGCCGTTCGCCTCGCTGGACGGGCGGCTCAACCTGGAGGCCTGGCGCCGGTTCGGCGCCGACGCGTCCGGGGCGCTGCGCCGCCGGGTGCTGCGCCGGGGCGCGGTCGTCACCACGGTGGTGGTCGGCCTGACCCTGCTGCTCGGCTCGATGCTCGGTGCCGCCGTCCGCACCAGCGCCCGGGCGCACCAGGCGCCGGACCGTCCGGCCACCGACTACGGCACCCCGGTCTGGCCGTCCGGCAGCCCGTCCGGCGCCCCCGGCGGCAAGGGCACGTCCACCTCGCCCCAACCCGCCACCCCGCGCCCGGCCACCCCCACGCCGAGCGCGATCACCCCGTCCGCCACGCCGGCCACCAAGCCGGCCACCCCGACACCGAGCGGCAAGCACTCCGGCAAGCCGGAGGCCGGGTCAGGCGCCTCCCCGGCCGCCTCCGCGCCGGCCGGCGGGGCGGGCACCGCGCCCGCGTCGCGCGGCACCCCGGGCTCCGGGGGCCCGGGCGCGGCGCCCAAGTCCAGCCCGAGCTCCTCCGGGCTGCTCGGAGGGGTGCTGGGCAGCGCGCCGCTCGCCGACCTGTCCGGCGGCCGGTCCTCCTACCCGGGGGCGCCGACCGCGACCTGAGACCTCCGGTGACACCGGTCGGCCGGGCGCTCCCCCACGGAGCACCCGGCCGACCGGCGTGTGCGGGTGCCGTGGGTGCGCCAGGGTCGTGCGGCTGGTCTGGGGCTGGTCCTCCGAGGGCCGACGGGGCGGGGCCGGCAGGGCTGGGGGCCGACGGGGCGGGGCCGGCAGGGCCGGGGGCTAGCGGGCGGCCCGGCCGGCGCCGGAGGCGAGCTCCTTGGCCGCCTCGGTGAGGTCCTTGGCGGTGTCGATGGCCCGCCAGTACACGCCCTGCGGCAGCTGGTAGCCCGCCAGCCGCTTGCCGCGGGCGAGCTGGGGGAAGGTGGTGCGCTCGTGGTCGCCCACGTCCGGCAGCAGCTCGGCGAACTCCGGGCTGAACACGTACAGGCCGGCGTTGATCAGGAACGGCGAGGGCGGGGCCTCGATGAAGTCCAGCACGTTGCCGAACTGGTCGGTCTCCACCGCGCCCCAGGGGATCCGCGGCCGGGCCAGCGCGAGCGTCGCGACGGCGTCCCGCTCGTGGTGGAAGGCGGCCATCTCGCGCAGGCTGAAGCGGGTCCAGATGTCGCCGTTGGTGGCGTACCAGGGCTCGTCCGGGCGGGGCAGGGCCTTGGCCGCGTACTTGAGGCCGCCGCCGCGCCCGAGCGGCTCCGCCTCGACCACCGTGCGGACCCGCAACGGGAGCCGCGCCTTGTCCAGCCACTCCTCCAGCACGTCGGCGAGGTGCCCGCAGGAGACCACGACGTCGGTGACGCCCTCCTCGGCCAGCCAGGCCAGCTGGTGGCCGAGGATCGGCACGCCCGTCCCGGGGATCTCGACCAGCGGCTTCGGCCGGTCGTCCGTGTAGGGGCGCAGCCGGGAGCCCTGTCCGCCGGCCAGGATGACGGCCTGGGTCACGGGCGTCGTGGTCGGCCGGGGCGACTGCGGGTGCGCGGCGGACGGGAGTTCGATGGTGGGGCCGGAGTCAGCGGTCATGTCTGAACAATAGGACGGAAC
>NZ_JBHUAF010000250.1:0-12773 GCF_042789895.1 Kitasatospora sp. NPDC056783 | reverse complement strand
ATATATTCCGGCCCGGCGACGGTTCGCGCTCGACCGATCAGACTATGTTGCAGAGGACTGCCGGGCGCTCGATCTCCTCCGAGTCCAACTGCTGCAGGAAATCGAAGTCGACCGCTTCGACGTCACTGTCGAAAGCGACCACGGCAGCCTGAGGCTGTTCGCTTACCGTCGCGGTGATCATTTGCAACTCCTCTCCAGTAGGGAGCCCCCATGCTCCGATCGAGCGTCAGGGCGTGTCAACCCCGCAATAGTTGGTGATCACAGAGAAAGGTCGTAGCATATACCCAGCCGAGCTCCGATTCACACGCGCGAAATGAGATTGAAATTATGCCCAGTTTTGTGGAGTTCGAGGCTTTCGGGGATAAATCACCGGAACATCGCAACACGCCCATTTCGGTTCGTCATGCAACAGTGGCCGATGTCGAGAGGTGTGCCGATCTGGCCCGGCAGTACGAGGGGGACGACGCCGGAGCGGTCGACTTCGAGTCACGCGTCCGCGGGTGGCTGAACCGCCCCGCCGGGTGCTTCCTCGTCGCGGTCGGCGCCGATCACGACTTGGTCGGCTACGGGCGCGTGGTTCGACTGGAAGCGGCAACGGCTCCGACCGGCTTCTATCTCGCTGGCCTCGTGGTCGATCCCGGCGTCCGTCGGCGCGGAGTGGGGCTCAGCCTGACCCGGTCCCGCATGGAATGGATCAGCGCCAACGCCCCCGAGGCCTGGTACTTTTGCAATGCGCGCAACCACGCCTCCATCGAACTGCACGCCGGTATGGGATTCCATGAGATGACTCGGGACTTCGAGATCCCTGGAGTGACCTTCGAAGGTGGCGTTGGCATCCTGTTTCACAAGATACTCAATGGGGCTAGGTGTTCGTGCCCACAAGGGCAATAGAGGGGACGTGTCATGTGCGGAATCGCAGGATGGGTCGACTTCCAGCGGGATCTGACAGGAGAAGAGCAGATCCTGGCCGCAATGACCGAGAGCATGCACAACCGCGGCCCGGACGCTTCAGGAATTTTTCTGGATCGTCACGCGGCCCTAGGTCACCGTCGATTGATCGTGCTGGACCCAGAGGGCGGAACCCAGCCCATGGCCGCACGCCGTCGGCCATGCGAGGATCCAGTCGTCCTCACTTACAGCGGCGAAATCTACAATTTCACGGAACTTCGATCGGAGCTCGCATCCAAGGGGCACAGGTTCGAGACACGATCGGATACCGAGGTCGTCCTGCATTGCTATCTCGAATGGGGAGTCAATTTTCCGAGCCGCCTGAACGGAATGTTCGCTCTGGCCATCTGGGATCCCGGGCGCGACGAACTCGTTCTGGTGCGGGACAGATTCGGCGTGAAGCCTCTCTACTACCACCCGTACCCAGGAGGCCTGATATTCGCCTCCGAACCCAAGGGTGTCATGGCCAATCCGCTGTTCCGGCCGCAACTAGCAGAAACCTCCTTGCCGTTCCTCTTCAATCCGAGAATCACACCCCCGGGACTCACACCACTCAAAGACCTGTACGAGGTGAAACCTGCCCATGTCGTCCGAGTCAACGCTTCCGGGGTTACGGAATCCTGCTACTGGAAACTCGAATCCAATAGTCATTATCGCACTTTCGGTACGGTCGTGAGCAATGTGCGAGACCTCCTGGAGGACATTGTCGACCGCCATGTCACCGCCGACGTCCCCATCGCCTCCATGCTTTCCGGAGGACTTGACTCCAGCGTCATATCCGCGTTGGCCGTCCGCGCCCTCAAACGGCATGGAACGGACGAGTTCCGCACGTTCTCCATCGACTACGAGGACCGCTTTCAACAGATCGGGGCAAGCCGGATCCGCCCCGACCACGACGGCCCCCACGCCCGTCTCGTCGCCCGGCACATCGGATCGGTCCACCAGGAGCTGGTACTCAACCCCGCAGATTCGTCGACCGCACTCGCCCAGGCCACGCTCGCCCGAGATCTTCCCTGCCTGGGCGAGTACGACGCATCCCTCTACCGTGCCTTCTCCGAAGTCCGTCGACATGCCACCGTAGCCTTGGCCGGCGAAGGGGCGGATGAAGTCTTCGGCGGATACCACTGGTACCGCGATCGCCGTCACGTCGAGACGGCGACGTTTCCCTGGATCTCCCTGAGGCCAGACCTGATGTCCTGTCTCTCTGCGGACGTCCGCAGGCGCGTCCCTCCTGGGGAGACGGAACGCGCCTTGTATGAGGACATCATGGCCAGGGTGCCCCGCAGCAACACGGACGACGCGATTGAGGCGCGCATGCGGGAAGTGCTCTTCGCGTCCCTCGCCAATCCCCTCGGCTTCCTCCTCGACCGCAAGGACCGTATGAGCATGGCAGTCGGGCTCGAAGTCCGGGTTCCCTACCTGGACCACCGACTGGTCGAATACATGTGGAACGTCCCCTGGGACCTCAAGAACGCCGACGGATCCGGAAAGAGCATCCTTCGTGCCGCAGCTGCCGACCTGCTGCCTCAAGGCATTCTCCAACGACCGAAGAGCGCGTACCCCTCCGCATGGGCCGACGGGTACGCCGCATCGGTCACCGCAGAGGTCGAAAGGCTCCTCCAAAACCCGGTTTCACCGCTGTTCAGCCTCCTGGACCCCCGCAGGATCCGCGCGCTCATCCTGCGCGCTCCAACCGCTACAAGCTGCGTGGAAGCGCTGGGGCGCCTCATGAGTATCGAACAGTGGATGCGCGAGTACCGGATCCAGTTAGCCGCTTGAACAGCGGGATCCGAGGACTTGCCAGGAACCAGGCGTCGCTCGTCATTAAGGGCTCGCAGAGAATCAACACGGTGATTTGATCTTCTGCTGGGCGGATGCGAGGAACGCGGTCACGTCAGCGGGGGTGCGGAAGCGCGCGGTTGATGCGGGCATGGCGTGTCCGTGCTGTTCCAGGAGCGGGCGGACCTCGGCGACTGCGTTCGTGATGGTGCTCCGGTCCACGCTGAAGAGCTGGCCGAGGAGCTCTTGGGTACCGAGCCTGCGCAGGTAGAGAATGGCGGCCAGGATCCGATTGGCCAGGCCGAGCCTGTCTTTGGCGCCGGCCCCCCGGGCTCGGAGTCGGTTGCCGCCGCGCTGCCGGTGCCGGAGGTTCTCGCGCCTTTCCTCGAGGGTGGGGATCAGCGTGAGGGTCAGGTGGTCCAGCTGTGCGGTCGTCATGCCTGTCAGTTCCGGGTCGCGGAGTGAGGCGGGGTCGGGATGAGCCGATGTCCGGGCGGGGACGGTGTCTGTCGGTGCGGCGAGGTCGGCTGCTGGGGGCGTCGGCTGTGCGTGGGCGGGGTGGAGTGTGTAGTTCCAGTCGCCGTGGAAGCGGTGTCGGTGCATGGGCAGGGCGTCGATCTGGGCGTCGGTGACCTTCACTCCGGTGTCGTAGGTGCCGGTGTCCAGGGCGGCTTCGACCCGTAGTCCGGTGCGGGTGGTGGTCGCGGCGATGCTGTTAACGATGACGTTGTGGCTGGTCAGCGGCCTTCCACGCCAGTTCATACTGACGTGGGAGAAGAGCCGGTGCTCGATCCGATTCCACTTCGACGTTCCCGGAGGCATGTGGCAGACCGTGATCTCCAGCCCCGTCTCGGCGGCGAGTGTGGCGAGTTCGGTCTTCCAGGCGCGGGTGCGGTGGCCGTTGGAGCCGCCCGCGTCCGCGGTGATCAGCAGCCGGGTGGCGTCCGGGTAGTCGTGCCGGCCGCGGGCCTGCCACCAGCGGCGGATCGAGGCGACTGCGAACGCGGCGGTGTCGTGGTCCGTGCCGACGTTGACCCAGCCGGTGTTCGCGGCGATGTCGTAGATCCCGTACGGGATCGCCTTGCCCGGTCCCTGCCGGTCCAGGAAGTCGTGCGTCTTGACCTGCGCCGGTTCACCCTCAGGCCGCCAGTCACGCCCGGCGTTCTTGTACTCGCCGACCAGCTCCTTCTTTTTGGCATCCACGCTGACCACCGGATCCCCAGCATCGATGTGCTGTTTGGCCTGCTCGTTGATGTAGCGGAACTGGGCATCGCGGTCCGGGTGTTGCCTGCCCTCGATGGTCTTGGCGTTGGCCTGCAGGCTGAAACCTTCCTCCCGCAGCAGGTCACCCACCGTGTCGGCACTGACTCGGTGCCCCTGGCGGGTCAGCTCGTCGGCAAGCCTCCTGGTCGACTTGGTCGTCCATCGCAGCGGCGACATCGGATCGCCGCGCTCGTCGGGCTCGACCAGGGCCAAAAGCGCGGGCCGCAGACCCGGGTTCATCGCCGCGGCCTTCTTGCGTCCGCCACCGGGCCGACGGACCCGTCCCAACGGTTCCGCCCCGGATTCCAGCTCGGCCACGCCGTTGCGGACCGTCGTCTCGCTGACCCCGGCCGCCCGCGCAACGGCGCGGATGCCGCCGTGCCCCAGCAGCCGGGCCTCGGCTGCCATCAGCAGACGCCGCTGGCGCTCATCCAGATGTGGGAACAACACGACGAACTTCAGGGCGAGTTGGTCACGGATCGACTCGGAGGTGGGCATACCACATCAACGAGCCGCCGAGCGGGAAGCAACACATAGATTCTCTGCGAGCCCTAACGACCTGGTGCGTGATAGCGGCGGCGATGTGACCAGCAATGTAATAGGCGGCATGATCTGACGACGTGATGATCACGGTGAACCGTGCCCTCCTCGGCCACCGGGTGCTGACCGGAATCTCGCGCCGGCACCCGGCGGAGCTCATCGCCGAGCTCGCGTCTCCCTGGCAGGCCGAGGTTGAGGGGCGGCGGCATGTCGCCCGTGGTGGAGTGCGTCGACGGGCCGCCGGAGCGGGTGCCAGGCACCGGCTCGTGTTCGTCGACCGGGTGACCGCTACGCTCATCCACCTGCGCCACGACCTGCCCCATGCCGTCCTGGCCCTGCTGTTCGGTGTCGACCGCTCCACGATCAGCCGGGCTGTGATGAGGATCTTCGAAATTGGCTCTGACCGGAGTTCCGTGAAAGTCATGGTCGGGTGAGGATGCGGATCCGGAGGAGTCGGAACGAGGCCCGGCCGTACATGGCGCGCTTGAGTGTTTTGGCCCGATTCACGTTGCCTTCGACCCTGCCAGAGCTCCATTCGAGGGTGAGGCCGGCGGTCACGGCGTCGAGGTCCTGGCGGAGGAACCCGGCGAACGAACGGACCGGTGCGGGGGCGTCCTGCTCGGCCTGGCGAATCCGGTCCGGCAGCATGCCGCCGCGCCGGTTGACCAGCAGATCTCGGAAGCATCTGGCCAGGTCACAGGCCCGGGCGATGTCCGGGCAGGCGATCCTGACGTCCAGCAGCTTCTCCACCTCCTGGTCCGTGAGCGTCTCGCGCGGACGCATGATCCACGAGGTGATGCGGCGTGGGCTGGGGATGTCGGCGCGGACCGGTTCGGCCGTCCCCTCGCGGAGCTTGGCCAGGTGGCGGCGCACGACCTGGATGCTGCCGGCATAGCCGCGCTCGCGGATCTCGTGGAACAGCCGGGTGCCGCTGGTGCATCCGGCGGTGAACCGGCGGTTCAGGTAGGGCTTGAACGTCCCGGACGGCACTCGTGGTCAGTCCTCGTAGACGAACTCGTGCGTCTGACGGCGGTAGGGCCCCGAAACGGCGCCGAGGCGGTTCGGCGGCCACAAGTCGGAGCTCTCGCTGAGGGTCAGTTGGCCGTCCTGGCGCACCATCCAGACGTCCTCGTAGTCGAGGTGCAGGACCGCGTCTCCGGGGACCCGCGCGAGGAGGGCGTCGGCCAGGCGAGTCATGTCGTCCTGCTGGCCCGAGGGGTCGGTGTCCTTGCCCAGCCGGAAGGCGACCGAGACGGTCGGGGTGAAGACGCGACCGCCGATCTGCGGGTCCCCCCAGGCGATGGGCCTGCGCCGGGTTACCCGGATCCAGGTGCCGTACGCGGTGAGTGCTCCGTCCGCGACCAGTGTGTCGACGGTCGCGGGGATGTCGAAGAGCCGCAGCGGCTGGGCGACGTCGACGAGCGTCTGGGCGACCTGGGCCGGGGTCCAGGGGGTCACCAGTTCAAGACTGTAGGAAATTGCCATCGATCCGTACTTTCTCTTCTTCTACGGGTAGAGGGAGACCACGCTGCCGGACTTGTCGATCACGGTGACCTCCTTCAGCCCGTCGATCGGCCAGTCGTTCAGCTGCTTGCGCATGGCGGCCACGTCGACATCGCTGTCGGACAAGTTCAGAACGATACGGTCCGCCTGCCCGTCGTCCACCTTCTTCTGGATCCCGGAGGCGATGGAGCGGGGGTTCTTCGCGGTGGGCGCGTAGCAGTCCATGACCTCGCCCTCGACGCGGTAGTCGGGGTTCTTGGTCGTACCGGCGACGTTGGGGTTCTGCTCGACCTTGTAGCCGTTCTTCGCCAGGATCTCCGCCGACTCGTTCTCCCGGGTGAACGCGCGCACGGTGGTCGGGTCCGCGTTCTTGGGGATGTTGGTGACGTGTCCGTCGGGGGTGGCATTCGGATCGGCGGGTTTGGAGGGCTGGGTCCGCATGTCCGGCGTGCTGCTTCCGCCGCCTCCGCCATCACCTTCCATGTGGACCCGGTCGGACCCCATCGCATCCTGTGCGATCTGGCCGACGCCCATGCCGGCCACGCCGAGACCGGTGGCGATGGCGCCGGCCGAGACGATGTTGACGGGCACGCCGATGACCGCACCGACACCGGTCAGGTCGAGCCCGAAGCCCAGGACCTCGCCGCCGGCACCGAGCGCCGCCAGGCCGAGACCACCCGCGATCTCCAAGGAGGCGAAGGGGTCGTGGACAATCGCGTTGCCGACGGAGGCCAGGTCCTCGACGACGACCGTCCCGACATCCAGGATGGCGTCTCCGGCATCGGAGAAGAAGTCACCGATCTTGTCCAGCCAGTCAGGCTCCTCGGGGGCCTTGTCACGGCCCTTGGCGATCGCGTCGGCAGCGGTGTCACCCGCGCTCTTGACCTGGCTTCGAGCGTTACTCAGAGTATGCTGCGCGCTCGCCCTGGTGCTGTCGCCGGGATCAGTGAACGGCAGCTGGTGGCCGGCGTCCTTCTCCGCCGCCTCGTGCTCGGACTTGGCCCTGTCGCTCGCGGCCTGACCTTCGCCCCACTGCCGGATCGCATCCGCGGCCTGGCCCTGCGCCCATTCCAGAGTCGCCTTGTAGATGGTCAGAGCGGTCGCGGCGTCATGGAAGCAGTCGCCGGCCTCCAGCCACTTCTGCGGCTCGCCCTTGAACGCGGCCCGGAACGCGTCGCCAGCCTTTCCCGACCATCCTTCGGTGGTGTCGATCCGTTTGAGGCCCTCGCCGGTCGAGTGCAGGGTGTCGCCGTAGCTCTTCAGCCAGGCGGCGGTCGACGCGATCGCCTCGGGGTCCCCCGGCACGAGATCCTTCGGGTTGGACGTCTGCCCGAGGTCCTTCGCCACTACTTCACCCCCGGGTCTTCACCGCCGGTGCTGCTGGCCGTACCGTGCAGGTGCCCGGCGATCTGCCCTTCGAGCTGTGCATAGGCCTTCACACTCGCGTTGAGGCGCTGGGACACCTGGGCGGCGTCCTTCCCCAGGTTCTCCACCCCGATCTCCCAGCGGGTGCAGAACTTCCCCAGGACATCGGCCAAATGGTCGTGGCCGATGTCCTCCTTCTTGTGATCGAGGTCGCTGACCTTCTTGAACTGCAGCTTCGCCAGGGTGTTGGTGATACCCGACGCCGCAGTATCAAGCGCCTCCAGATCGACCTTGAAGCCCTCCGCCATCCGTTCTCCCCCGCCTTCAGCCGGCCATGTGCGCTGCGCACGCACATGGATACCAGAACGGCTACACCCGGTTCTCCCCGGTGGCAGATCTTTAAGAAGGCTTGACCGAAGCTAAGATTGGCCGGGAGCCGCCATCATCGATCCGGGCGAGACCGGCGCCTCCACCCGGTGCCGGGCCATCGGTGACCATCGTCGGTGGCAGTGCCTGCGGGTGCGCGAAGCCTCTTGAGGATGTTGGTGTCGCGGCCGACGGCGACCACACCCGTCGCCCCGTGTCCACCAGTCAGATTCGGGCGCTTCTTCCTTGGGCGTGAAGCCACCTGTGCGCTTCGGACTTCGAATGGTGCCCGTCCTCCGACGGCCGCATGGTCCGGTCGTGGGGAGTCTGATCGGTGTGGCTCAAGCAGCAGTGTGACGCCGATGCGGGACTGCGCGGCCCCGCACTTCTACCCGGCGCTGCGGTCACCTGGGCTCGATCGGCGGCGGAGCGTAGTGGCTACGGGGGCTGTCGGGGAAGGGGATCCTGGTCCAGCGGCGGGCGAGCGGGCAGCTGCAGGCGCTGTCCGGCGGGGCCGGCAGCACGCGGGCGGTCGCTTCGGTGGGCGGGGCATGGCTCGCGGTGAGGACGAGCAGGAGGGCGTCGGGGGTTTCGAGGAGGCTGAACCAGTCGCCTTCGGGTTCGGGGTCGTGCAGCAGGGCCTCGACGGCTTCGTGGAGGGCTGTCGTGGTGACGGGTGTGCGCCACTGGCCGGTGGTTGCTTGGGCGAAGTCGCGCGCGATCTCGGCGGCGTCCGGGGTGCCGGGCAGGTGCCGTGTCGCCGCTCTGGGCACCCCCAGGCCCAGGGCCAGGTCGCGGTCGAAGCGCGGATGGGCGCGGTCCTGGGGCCCGGTCAAGGATGTCCTCCGGTGCTGCGGGTGCGGCGGGTGTCGGCGCAACGTTTCCCATCCCTCGCGGGCCGCAACCGCCCCAGGACGGTCAAGCGGAGCAGGGAGGAAGGCACCCGTTCGGAGGACATCACGTTCGAATCGGCGGCCGCTAGCATTCCCGGGCCATGCATTTGCAATTGCACATGGGATTGCAGACGGCCTGAATGTCCGCATGTCCGTGCGATAAGGGAAGGGGAAGAATCGAATGAATGTCGAAATTCCGGAGAACGGGGTCCGCGCCGATTCGCTGGACGTGGAGTGGGTGAAGAGCCCGAGCAGCCGCGCGGTGGGGAACTGCGTCGAAGTCGGCCCGCTGCCGGATGGCTCCGTCGCCTTCCGCAACTCCCGCCACAAGGACGGACCCGCCCTGATCTTCAACCGCGACGAGGCCGCGGCGTTCGCCTGGGGCATGGAGAACAGGGCTTTCGACCACGTGTTCCACCCCTGATAGGCCCGGGTTCACGGGATCTATAGAACGGCGGGTATACGGGGTGGGCGGCGTGGGATAGTACTTTCCCGAAGCCGCGCCCTCAGGAGTGCCGTATGCCCGCCCACCCGGACTGTCCCGCGCCGAGCGACCCGGATGACGACGAGGTGCGCACGCTCCACTGGAGCGGGCCGGTGGGCGCGGCGAAGGTCCTGGGCAAGGTGCTGCGCACGCTGCGGGAGGAACGGCGGCTGCGCCTGTCGGACGTCGCTCCCCGGATCCGGGCATCGGTGTCGAAGCTGAGCCGTATGGAGCGGGGGGAGAGCACCCCCTCCAAGCGTGACGTCGACGACCTGATCACGTTCTACGGTGTCGGCCCCGACGTCCGCGCGCACGTCGGCGTGCTTCTGGAACGCGTCATGGCGGGACCTTTCGCCGCCGAGTACGCCGATATCACGCCCGGCTGGTTCAGGCGCATGATCGGCTTGGAGGTCGAGTCCGCCGGCATCCGGTACTGGGAGGGCGGCGTGGTGCCCGGACCGCTGCAGACATGCGATTACGCGCATCGAATGATCAGGGCCGGCCTGCCACGGGCCCCCGAGGAGGAGATCGAGCGCCGGGTGAACCAGCGCATGGACCGCACCCGGCTGCTGGACGACATCGAGCGCACGGTGGTGGCCCTGCTCGACGAGAGTGTGCTGTACCGCAACACCGGCGGCCCCGAGGTCATGATCGGGCAGCTGGAGCGCCTCAAGGAACTCGGCCTGCGGCCGAACGTGAGTGTCGCGATCCTGCCGTTCACCGCCGACGTCACCCCGCCGGCCGGCGCCTTCACCCACCTCGCCTTCGAGTACGGCGGGCCGAGCGATGTCGTCTACGTCGAGGGCCCCGGCATCGGAGCCACCTACCTGAGCAAGGACCCGGACGTCGAGCGCTACGCGGACCTGCTGAACACCCTGCTGTTCCACGTGGCCGACTACGAGGTCGGCCTCGCCCTGATCGACAAGGCCATCGGGGTCCACCACGACAGGATGCGTTCCCCCGGTCAGTGAGCCCTGGCCACGCCGCCGAACTCCGTCCACTCGTCGCTCGTCTGCGCCGGCCGGGCTCCGGCCGCATCCGGGCGCCACTGCGACACCTCCACCACGCCGGGGGCGAGGATCTCCATGTCCTCGAAGTAACTTTCGACGTCCTCCTCGGTGCGGACCTCCCCCCAGTGGCCGTGGGTGAGATCGGCCATCAGGTCCGTGATCCGCCGGCGGACCTCGGGCCGGGGGCTGACGAGCTGGGAGACGGCCATGTAGGCGGGGGCGCCGGCGGACAGCCGCTCGCGGACCTGGCGCACGAGCCGCGCGGGCGGGACGTACCCCTGGTCCGGAATGCAGTGCAGCACGGAGACGAACAGCGCCGCCGTCGGCTCGCCGGGCAGGATCAGGTCCCGCACGGCCTTGCTGGCGAAAATCTTCTCGGTGTCACGCATGTCGGCGTGGACGACGGCCGCATTCGGGTTCCCGGCCAGCACGGTACGCCCGGTGTGCATCACCATCGGGTCGTTGTCGACGTACACCACCCGGCAGTCCTCGTGGATCTCCTGCGCTATCTGGTGCACGTTGTGCTGGGTCGGCAGGCCCGAGCCGTGGTCGATGAACTGCCGCACCCCGTAGTCCCGCACCAGCGTCTGCACCGTGCGCACGAGGAACGCCCGGTTGATCGCCGCTACCTCCACGCTGCTCGGCGCGACCTTCAGCAGATCGCGTACCCCGTCGCGGTCCGACTGGAAGTGGTAATGCCCGCCCAACAAGAGGTCGTACATGCGTGCGACGCTCGGGACAGCCGGATCGTACGTGAGGGGAGAAACGATTTCCGCATCCGGTTCCAAAGCGACCATCCCTGGCTCGGCCCCACCGATCGACGTGCCCATGCTAGGGCGGTATATGACGCCGCACCAGATTGTTAAGCAACTCCGGAACCCGTAAGGCTTAACCTCGGGCGGATGTTTTGGCGCACGTGAGCGAAGGGGTGGCGTGGGTACGAAATCCCGCGCCACCCCTTCACGCCACACCCGCCGCAGCGGCCCCGGCGCTCACACCCTCGTGGGGCCGAAGGCGAGTTCGCCGACCAGGGCGCGCGGCAGCCCCCGCTCGGCGGCGAGCACCAGCCCGGCCGCCGCCGACGGCTCCACGCCCATCAGGTCCGCGGCCTCGGTCAGCCGCATCCCCAGCCGGTAGTGCAGGACCGCCGCATCGGCCACCGCGACGGGCAGCAGGCGGTGCAGCACGTCCACCTCGCCTTGGTCGCACGTCTCCCGGCCGCGCAAGGACACCGCCTCACGCAGCAGCACCCACGCACCGGCTGCGGGACTGCGCTCACACACCAGACGGGGCCAGCACGCCGCCAACGCCTCCACCGCCTGGTCGACCGCCTCGCCGGCGGCGGGCGTGCGGCCCAGCCGGGCCACCGCATACCTCCGGTACGGGCCCTGGCGGCTCTCGACGAACGCGCCCAGGCCCGCCGCCTCAGCCCCCGTCACGATCTCCCCCTTCCGGCACGGCCGCGCGGGCGAAGCAGCCGGATGGCCCGAACTCATCCGAGTAGACGGACGCGAGCGCCGCGTAGTGCACGCGCTCCCAGTACGGGCGCAGGTCGCCCGGGTGCCCTCCCAGCGCTGCGGCCACCTCGCTGACCACCGACCAGTCGGGCACCGTCTCGCCTGCCAGCAGCGAGCGCACCACTTCTGCCGGCACCCCCCGGGCGAGGGCGCACACGGTCTGGGCATCGGGCTGCCCGGCGGCCAGGTGCAGCCCCCGGATCGCCTGCACCAGCTGGTCGGCGGCGCCCGCCACCGACACCCGCCCCGCCCTCGCGACCCCCTGGGCCACCTCCCACAGCAGCCGCAGTTCCTCCGGCACCCCGCCGAACGCCTCCGCCAGCATCAGCAGGACCGGCCACGTCGGCACCCGGTCCCCGGCGAGGATCCGCGAGACGTACGACGGCGAGCACTCCGCCATCTCCGCCGCTTCCTGCAAACTCACCCCGCTGCGTTCCTGCAGCGCTGTCAGCGCCGAGGCGAGCAGCCGCGCACGGGGCCCCGGCTCCGCCTCCGCCTCCCTGCGCCAGGCCTGCGTCGGCACGACCGGCGCCGCACCCGGGACGGGCTGCGCCTGCCGGTTCGAACGCCGGCTCAGCTGCTGTTCCACCCGCCGTGGGGCCCACCGGCGCCGGGCCGAGTCCGGCTGGACGCCCAGCGCGGCCGCGATCTCCACCCACCCGGCCCCCGCGGCCCGTGCGTCGTTGACGGCCGCCGCCACGTAGTGGTCGGTGTCAACCCGCAGGTCCCGCACGCATGCCAGCCTCACCGTCAGCGGCGCCCGGCGCGCCTGAGCCTCCAGCAGCCGGCCCGCGACCATGTGCATGTCCTCCGCTACCAGCTGGCCCATGCCCCCGGCCGCCCGGGCCGGGCGGCGTGCCGCGGCCTTGGCCGCGTCCCGCTGGCGCTGCGCCTGCCTCTGGCACGCCACCGCGTGGTACTGCCGGGGCCGTCCGGCCTTGACCGGCCGCTGGAACACCTCCCCGCAGGACGGCAGCGCGCACTCCACCATCACCGAATCCGCCATCTTCACCCGCTCGTTTCTCTCTCCCTCAGCGGCATTTCCACCCCCCGGGGGGCGGACCGCGGCACGCGGAACCCCCGAGCCGGTGGCCGGGGTGCGCCC
>NZ_JBHUAF010000249.1:0-12793 GCF_042789895.1 Kitasatospora sp. NPDC056783 | reverse complement strand
GCCTCGGCGAGCACGGAGCGGATCATGACGTGCAGGTTCGCCAGGTTCTGATCGGCCCGCAGGTGCAGCCCGGCGTCCAGCAACGCCCGTCGGCTCTGCTGCTTCTGGGTCCACCTGGCCCCCTCCCACGGAGTCCTGATCGACATCAGTTCCCGAAAAAGCCCAACTCCTCTTCCCCACACGGATTCTGGGCACCGCTCCACTTCGCGGACCACGACCGGATCACCGGGCCGACCTCGGACGGCGCACCGACGGGCCGCACGACCGATCCCGTCAACCCTCCCCACTCCCCCGGCCCGCCGCGTAGGGTGGGCCCCATCGGCCGAGCGACCTCAGGGGGCAGGAGTGACTACGGAGAACCGCAGCGACCCACGGTCGGAAAGGCCCGCCCCGACGGGCGGACGGCTGCTGGCCGTGAGCGATCTGCACATCTCCTACCAGGAGAACCGCGACCTGGTGGAGAAGCTCCAGCCCTCCCACCCCGACGACTGGCTGCTCGTCGCCGGCGACGTCGCCGAACACACCACCAGCATCGAATGGGCCCTCGGCCTGCTCGCCGAGCGCTTCGCCCGCGTGGTGTGGGTGCCCGGCAACCACGAGCTGTGGACCCACCCCGAGGATCCGGTGCAGCTGCGCGGGGTGGCCCGCTACGAGCACCTGGTCGAGCGCTGCCGCCGACTCGGCGTGGTGACTCCCGAGGACCCGTACCCGCTCTGGGAGGGGCCCGGCGGACCGGTCCGCATCGCCCCGCTCTTCCTGCTCTACGACTACTCCTTCCGCGCTCCGGGCACGACCACCAAGGAGGCCTCCCTGGCGGCCGCCTACGAGAGCGGCATCGTGTGCGCGGACGAGCGGATGCTCCACCCGGACCCGTTCCCGGACCGCGACTCCTGGTGCCGCGAGCGCGTCCGGCTGACCGAGAAGCGGCTGGCGGCCTGCGACCCGGACGTCCCCCTCGTCCTGGTCAACCACTACCCGCTGGTCCGTCAGCCCACCGACATCCTCTGGTACCCCGAGTTCGCCCAGTGGTGCGGAACCGAGCTGACCGCCGACTGGCACACCCGCTTCAACACCGCCGCGATGATCTACGGTCACCTCCACATCCCGCGCCTGACCACCTACGACGGCGTCCCGTTCACGGAGGTCTCGCTCGGCTACCCGCGCGAGTGGCGCAAGCGCGGCCTGCCGGACCCGCTGCTGCGGGAGGTCTTCCCCCGGGCGACCGCCTGATCCATGGACCCGCCGCCCGTCGGACCGGTGCCGGTCCGGCGGGCTTCGGCCTTCCAACGTCCTTGTGGTGCCAGGGAGTCGGGCGGACGGCGCACCGACGGGGCGCCCATGGGACGGGTGGCACGTCGGTGGCGCTTCGGCGAGGCGGACGGCGCACCGCCGGGCGGGCGCTCAGCTCGGCTCGAACCAGTCGGTCATGGCCCGGTACTCCCGCCCCGGCGCGCCGTCGGCCGCGGCCCAGTCCCCCTGGCCGTGCTCGTGTTCCCAGGCCAGGTGCCGGCCGTGCACCGCGTCCACGAAGTCACCGGCCAGCCGGGCCGCCTCGTAGAGGTCCTGGTCGGTGCTCTGTGAACTGGCGGCGGCGATCTGCCCGCGCACCTCGGCGGAGTGACCGTAGCGGAATCCGCCCGTACCGAGCAGGTGCGGGTCGACGTGCACGGCCTCGCCGTTGTTGCGGCCGAGCCGGCGGTGGGCCGCGGCCTTGGCGGCCGCCTTCGGCAGGAAGGCGTGACCGCCCTCCCCGATGGTGATCACGCCGAGCACCGCCTCCTCGTTGGGGGTCCAGCCGCCCGCGGTGGCGTCCAGGAGGACGAAACCCATCGCCGGACGGGGATAGGTGCCGCGGGGTGCCCGCAGTTCCTCGGTGGTGTGCTGCTTCCAGACGCTCGCCGCACGACGGAGCCCGACCTCCAGCAGCAGGGTGTCCAGTTCCCCGCCGGTGAGCATGTACGCGTAGGGGTTCCTGCGGTGTGCCGCTTGGACCTTCAGGCCTTCGGGCGAGACGGTGCCGACGCCGGTCATGCCAGCCTCCGGGGCGTGTGTGGGGGTGGGAGAGGCCAATGATGTGATCACGGAACGGGCGACGGGCCCGGTGACCGGGATCACGTTTGGCGGCGGGCGGGGGGCCGGCCGCTTCCGCCGGACGGAAGCCCGCTGGTGACGCGGGGCCGCCGCGACTTCCATTAATTTCACGCGAACCTCTGATTGCCCGTGCCCTCGGGAAAGGCGGCGCGAAATCGACGCCCGAGCGGTGCCCATCCGGCCAAATCCGCGCGCGCCGCCGGTTGGGCGGACGAATGCCGGGCCCCCGCCGCCCGGGCGAAGCTTGACAAAGTGGACAGAACCCGACGAATTGGTGGTCTGGACCAATCTCTTGACGATCTTAAAGGCCTCCCATTATGTTTCCGGTGCGACATGTTCCGATTGCTCGCCGGTAGCCGTTGCCCGTAGGTGCGAATGAACACACCCGCACCGCGACGGAGAGCCGGGTTCCTGCGCCTTTTCCTCCGCGCCCAGCGTGTTCCCGCGAGCGGCGCGGCGCTTTCCGATCCGAGCCACCGGCCGCGATTCAGAGATCCGACGACAGCAGCTGAAGGAAAGGCTTCATTGTCATGACAGCGCAAGCCGGAATCTTACGCACCGAGGCGTTCCTGCGGGACGGGTTCGCCCCGGTCGGGACGCTCCTCTCCCCCGACGAGCTCGAGACCCACCGCGAGATCTACGACAAGCTCCTCAGCGGCGAGATCGAGAGCGGCGACAAGCGTTCCGACCTCGCGTCCCACGTCCCGCTCCGGGAGGGCGTCCGCGAGAACATCACGCAGATCATGTGGCCCTCCGCCCTCCACGCCCCACTGCGCGAACTCCCGTTGCAGGAAAGGGCTTTGACAGTGGCCCGCGAGCTCATCGGCGACGACGCCGTCCTGGACTTCGACATGATGATCCACAAGTCCCCGGGCTCCGCGGTGCCGACGCCCTGGCACCAGGACGCGGCCTACTGGATCGACCTGCCGGACACCCGCGCGGTCACCATCTGGGTGGCGCTGGACGAGACGACCCCGGACAACGGCTGCATGTGGTACATCCGCGGATCCCACCAGGAACCGCTGCGGTCCCACCGCCCCACCAGTGACGGCCGGAACATCGAATGCGACTGCTCGGAGAACGAGCCCGGCGCCACCTCGGTGCCATTGTCCGCGGGCGAGGCCGTCGCGCACGCCGGCCAGACCCTGCACTATTCCCGGGGCAACACCTCCGACCGCAATCGACGCGCCTACATCCTCAACTACCGGCCCGCCGAAATGATCAGGCTCGAACGGGAGCAGGGCATGGACCACGGCCTGGAGGACAACGAGCGCAAGGTCCGCAACAGCAATGCGGAAGACGCCGATTCCTGAGTGACCGGCGGGCTCCCGGCCCGTTCCGCGGTACCGCCGGACCTGCCCGGCGCGGACTTCCGTAGTTCCCCCCGAAATGTGCCACCCATTTCTGCGAGGTATTGCCATGGATTCCCAGAACCACACGGCCGCCACCAATGGACCGGTCCGGCTGAGCGGCGCGGTGATGACGCACCCGAAACGCGTCGAGGCGGCCACGCTGATCGCGGAGACGGACACCGCCGGCCGGGTGCGGGTGGTCACGGACCCCGAGCCCGAGGGCCCGCCGACGGCGCTGCGCTCCGCGGCGCTCGCCTGGGACAGCGTGGCACCGGACGCCACCCACCACCTGGTGCTCCAGGACGACGTGGTGCTGGCCGAGGGGTTCTTCGCGTACGCCGAGCAGGTCGCGGCCGCCGTCCCGCACGAGGCGGTGGCCTTCTACGCGGGCTGGGAGGGCCGCACCGGTGCGGCGGTGCGGCTCGCGGCGCTGGCCGGCGAGCAGTGGACGTACGCCATCGAGGAGCACACCCCCTGCCTGGCGCTGATGCTCCCGGCACGGGCGGCCCGCGGCTACACGGGCTTCGCCGCCGAGCGCGGGGTCGGCTGGCCCTACGACGTCGTGATGCAGCGGTACCTGAACTCGCTGGAGATGCCGATCCGGGTGGCCGCGCCCTGCGTCGTGGACCACAGCGAGGTGCCCAGCATCGCCGGCAACAGCACCCACGGCTGGCGGGAGGCGGCCCTGTTCACCAGCCGGGCCGTGGTGCCGTCGACGTTCGACTGCACCCAGTTCGCGGTCGTCCCGTTCTACCAGTACGGCGACGCCCGGACGGCCGTCCGGCACGGCAAGGACGCCGAGTGGGAGTACCTCGAAACCGAACGCCACCTGCGGCGCCTCGGGTTGGCGGAGCAGTCCCGTACGGCCTTCGACGCCGCTCCCCCGTCCTCGCTGTCCGAGCGGATCGCCCGGCCCGTCTGGGAGACGGCGTTCGCGATGGGGGCGGTCGTGGCCTCCGTCACGGCCCGGCCGCCGGCGGAGGAACTGACCCGCGCCGTGATGGACACCCTCGGCCCCGGCGGCCTGTGCGAGGACTACACCGCCGTGGAACTCAGTGAACTCATCGCGCCGGTGAGGGAGTTGGCGCTCGTCGCGTTCGCCGAGGGCCGGCGGGCCGAGCAGGGCCGGCGGGCCGAGGGGACTGTGGGGGCCGAGGGCGCCGAGGGGACCGAGAGCGTCGAGAGGGCCTCGCGGGCCGAGGGGGCGGGCGCGTCTCCGACGAGCCGTCCCACTCGGGCGACGGTGACGGTGACCGGCGGCGACGGCGGCTTCGGGCACCAACTCGCCGGCCTTCTCGGCGACTTGGGCCACGATGCGGTCCACCTTCCGGACGCGTCCGGCGCCGAGCGGCTGGACGACGCCGGCTACCTGGTGCACCTCGGCTCCCCCGACGACGATCCGGACGCCCTGGCGGGAGTGCTGGCGGCGGCCGGCCGGGGCCGGATCGACCGGCTGGTCTACATCGGTTCCGCAGCGGTCTACCGGGGCACCGACGAGCAGTCCGTCACCGAGACCTCGGTGACGGAAGCGCCGAACGATCCGACGGCGATGGCCTGGTGGCACGAGGAGGAGCAGTGCCGCCGCTGGGGCGCGGAGCACGGCGTCGAGGTGCAGGTGCTGCGGTCGGCCGAGCCGGTCGGTCCCGGTGTCCTGGTGGAGGGCTCGGCCGCGAACTGGATGTACCGCGCCTGGACGCGACGCTCGCTGCTGCTGGACCGCGACCGCCGGCACCAGATCGTGGACTACCGCGACCTGGCCTCGGCGATCGACGCCGTCCTCTCCGCGCCGGTCACCCGGCCGGTGTTCAACCTCGCCTCCGAGACCTACACCGAGGAGGAGTTGGCCGAACTGGTCGCGCTCATCGCCCGCCGCACCCTCTGGGAGGATCTCCCCCAACCTGCCGTACGGCAGGGCGTCATGGCCACCCAACTGATCGGGACCGAGTTGCGGTGGCAGCCGTCGGCGCAGTCGCACGAGGCGCTGCGAGCCCTCGCACAGTGGCTGGCCTGCGACACCCATGACGCGATCACCGGTCTTCCACAGTTGGGAAGCAATGTCTGAGCAAGCTTTGAACCGGCCCGCGGACTCCGAGGCCGGGATGTTCTCCCGGGAGTACGCGGCCGCCACGACCACCTTCACCGCGGTGATGTTCCTGACCGGGTTCGCCGCCCTGGCGGTGGTACCCACCCTGCCGACGGCGGCCAAGGATCTGGACGGGGTCTCCCTGTTCCCCGTGGTGGCCGGCTGCTTCGTGGCGGCCAGCCTCCTGGGCGGGGTCCTGGGCGGCCACTGGGCCGACCGCTCCGGGGCCCGCCGGCCGCTGGCTGCGGGCATGGTGCTGTCGGTGGTCACCCTGCTGGTCTCGGCCACCAGCACCTCGATATGGCAGCTCGCCGCAGGACGGTTCGTGGACGGGCTCGCGGCCGGCATGGTCGGGGTGTCCGTCAACACCGCCATCGGCCAGGCGTATCCGGAGCGCTTGCGCCCCCGGATGCTGGCCATGATGAGCACCAGCTGGATCATCCCGTCGCTGGTGGGGCCCCCGCTGGCCGGGCTGGTGTCCGAGTGGTGGTCCTGGCGGGTGGTGTTCTACGGCCTGGCCGTGCTGTCCCTGCTGCCGACGCTCGCGCTGGTGGTCGTGCTGCGCGGCCGCTCCTCGGCTGAGGAGTTCACACCCTCGGACGAGAACCCGTCGCGCCCGCCGCTGCTGATCGCGGCGACGCTCAGCCTCGGCGCGGCCCTCGGACAGTACGGCGTCTCCGGCTGGGACGCCCGCCACCTGGTGTTCGTGGCCATCGGGTTGGGGCTGCTGGTGTTCTTCGCACCGCGGCTGCTGCCGGTGGGCACCTGGCGGGCCACCCGCGGCCTGCCGACCACGGTGCTGCTGCGCGGTCTGGCCTCCGGCACGTACTTCACGGTGGAGGCCTTCCTGCCGCTGATGCTGATCACCGAACGGCACACGGCCGCGGTGGTGGTCGGCGTGTCGTTCACGCTCTCCGCCGTGGTGTGGGCGGGCGCCTCCTGGGTCCAGGGGCGGCTGCTGCAGGACGTGCCCCGGCACCGGATGGTCTCCATCGGCGCGGTGATCATGATGGCGTCGATCGTGCTCGCCGCGGCCGGAGCGTTCGAGGCGGTGCCGACGCTCGCCGCGGCGGCGGCGATGCCCCTGGCGGCCGTCGGCATGGGCCTGCTGGACCCCTGCCTCACCGTGTTGTCGCTCTCGCACAGCCCGGCCGGTCGCCAGGGCTACGCGAGCAGCGCGATGCAGACCAACCAGAACCTCGGCCAGATCACCGTCATGGCCCTCTTCTCCGCCGTGCTCAACACCTTCCTGGGCCTGGGATCGGCCGAACTCACCGGCTACGGCGCGGCCTTCGGGCTGCTGCTCGTCCCGACCCTGTTGATCGCCCTGCTCGCCGTACGCGCCCGCAAGGAGTAGGCGACCCCGCGGAACCAGCGACCGCGCGGACGGCCCGACGGGCTCCCCCACCACCTTGACCGTTTTCCTCATCAGAAAGGGATCATCGTGCGCATTGACCTGGTCGTCATAGGCCTCGGTTACGTCGGACTTCCGCTCGCCCTGGAAGCCAGCCGGTCCGGTCTGGCCGTCTCCGGCCTGGACCTCGACGAACGGACGGTGTCCGGCCTCAACTCCGGCACCTCCCACATCGATGACATCGACGACGCCTCGGTCGCCGGCATGTGCGCGGCGGGCTTCACCGCGACGACCGACGAGCGGGTGATCGCGGACGCCGCCACGGTGGTGATCTGCGTGCCGACCCCGCTGTCCCCGCACGGCGGGCCCGACCTCGCCATGGTGGAGAGCGCCTGCGCCGCGGTGAGCCGGAACCTGCGGCCCGGGACGCTGGTGGTCCTGGAGTCCACCACCTACCCGGGGACCACCGACGAGATCGTCCGCCCGATCCTGGAGCGCTCGGGCCTGACCGCCGGGACCGACTTCCACCTGGCCTTCTCCCCGGAGCGCGTCGACCCCGGCAACAAGCACTACGGGATCAAGAACACTCCGAAGATCGTCGGCGGGTACACCCCCGCCTGCACGGCCGCCGTGGCCGCCTTCTACAGCAAGTTCGTCGACAGCGTCGTCCAGGCCTCCGGCACCCGCGAGGCCGAGATGGCCAAGCTCATCGAGAACACCTACCGACACGTCAACATCGCCCTGGTCAACGAGATGGCGGTGTTCTGCCACGAACTCGGGATCGACCTGTGGGACTCGATCTCGTGCGCGGCCACCAAGCCCTTCGGCTTCCAGGCCTTCCGGCCCGGCCCCGGCGTCGGCGGCCACTGCATCCCCATCGACCCCAACTACCTGGCGCACAAGGTGCGCACCCTGGGATACCCGTTCCGGATGGTCGAGCTCGCCCAGGAGATCAACACCCGGATGCCCCGCTACGTCGTCGAGCGGGCCCAGCACCTGCTCGACCGCGCCGGCAAGACCCTCGGCGGAGCACGGGTGCTGCTGCTCGGTGTCACCTACAAGGCCGACATCGCCGACCAGCGCGAGACCTCCGCCCGGGACGTGGTCAAGCGGCTGCGCGCCCTCGGTGCCGACGTGTCGTTCCACGACCCCTACGTGCCGGAGTGGGAGGTCGGGGGCGTCACGGTGCCCGCCGCCACGGCCGAACTCCCCGAAGCCCTGGCGCAGTCGGACCTGGCGATCCTGTTGCAGCACCACAGCTCCTACGACCTCGACCTGATCGCGCTCCAGGCCCCGCTGCTCCTCGACACCCGGGGCTCCGCCCGCCCCCAGCCCCACGTCGAGCGTCTGTAGGACCCGCCGTGGGACGGCTTCACCCCCTGACTGCCCCACTCGTCCTCTTCCACATTTCCTTCTCCCAGGAGTAACTCCATGTGCGGTATTGCCGGATGGGTCGACTTCTCGTGCGACCTGACCCAGCACCAGGACATCGCACAGGCGATGACGAACACGATGGCCCGGCGCGGGCCGGACGCGGAAGGACTCTGGCTCGGGCGGCACGTCGCGCTGGGGCACCGGCGGCTGTCCGTGATCGACCTCGAAGGCGGCTGCCAGCCCATGGGGGCCGAGGAGGGCCCCGGCGCCCGCGCCGTACTGACCTACAGCGGCGAGACGTACAACTTCCAGGAGCTGCGGAACCAGCTCGCCTCCCTGGGGCACCGGTTCAAGACCCGGAGCGACACCGAGGTGGTGCTCCGCGCCTACCTGGAGTGGGGGCCCGACTTCGCCACCCGGCTGGAGGGGATCTTCGCCTTCGCCGTCTGGGACCTGGACCGGGAGGAGCTGCTCCTGGTCCGGGACCGGATGGGAGTGAAGCCGCTGTACTACGCGACGACCCCCTCCGGGGTGCTCTTCGGCTCCGAGCCGAAGGCCATCCTGGCCCACCCGGGCTTCGAGGCCGCGGTGGACGCCGACGGGCTCCGCGACATCCTGTCGGTCGCCAAGGTGCCGGGACACGCGGTCTTCCGCGGGATGCGGGAGGTCCAGCCCGGCTGCGTCGTGCGGGTGAGCCGCTCCGGCGCGGTCGAGCAGCGCTACTGGCAGCTGCGGGTCGGCGAGCACACCGACTCCCTCGACCGGACCATCGACACCGTGCGCGAGATGCTCGAAACCATCGTCACCGAGCAGATGGTGGCCGACGTGCCGCTGTGCACCCTGCTGTCGGGAGGCCTGGACTCCAGCTCGCTCACCGCGCTCGCGGCCCAGGTGTCCCGCGACCGGGGGCAGGGCCGGGTCCGCTCCTGCTCCGTCACCGACCCGGACCCGGCGGGCGCGGCCGGCGTCCACGGCAGCCAGGCCAACGACGACCAGTTCTACGCCCGGCTGCTGGCGCGGCACGTGGACTCGGAGCACAGCGAACTGCCGCTGAAGGCGCCCGACCTGCTCGACCCGGCGCTGAGGTCCTCCGTGCTGGCCGGCTACGACCTTCCGATCGCCAAGGGCGACGAGCACGCCTCGCTGCACCTGTTGTTCGGCCTGGTGCGCGGGCACTCCACCGTCGCCCTCTCCGGGGAGTGCGGCGACGAGGTCTTCGGCGGGTACCGCTGGCAGCGCGACCCCAACGCGGTCTTCTCCACCACCTTCCCCTGGGTGCACGAGGGCAGGGCCAACTACCAGGGCAACGAGGTGATCTTCGCGCCCGACCTGCTGGCCAAGCTCGACCTCGCGGCGTACGAGCGCGACTGCCACAGCGCCGCGGTGGCCGAGATCTCGGCGGGCGACCACCTCGACGACGCCGCGGAGGCGCGCTACCGGGAGGTCACCTACCTGGCGCTCACCCGCCACGCCCAGGTGCTGTTCGACCGCAAGGACCGGATGAGCATGGCCACCGGGCTGGAGGTCCGGGTGCCCTTCGCCGACCACCGGCTGGTCGAGTACACCTTCAACATCCCGTGGGCCATGAAGAGCTTCGACGGCCGGGAGAAGAGCCTGCTGCGCGCGGCCATGAAGGACCTCCTGCCGGAGGCGGTGGCGCAGCGGGTCAAGACGCCGTACCCGTCCATCCGGGCCGAGGCCTACAACCGGACGTTGCGGGAGCGACTCGCGGACGTCGTCCGCACGGACGACAGCCCGCTCGCCCCGCTGTTCTCGGCGGGGCTCAAGCAGGCGGTCGCCAAGGAGGGGGCCGCGGCGTTGGAGCAGGGCATGAGCCGGGCCGCACTGGAGACGACGCTCCAGCTGGACGACTGGCTGCGGACGTACGACGTGCGGGTGGCCCTCTGAGCCACCGCTCGGACGGCCGGCGCCGTGGAACCTCACGGCGCCGGCGGCCCGGGCACCGACGGATCGGGCGGCGTCCAGGACCGTCACGTGGCACCGCCTCGTCCGACGCCGTCCGGTGGCGGTTCCCTGAGCACGGCCCGCTTGGCGCGGTACTCCTCGGCGTCGATCTCGCCCTCCGCGTAGCGGCGGCCCAGGACGGCCAGCGGGTGCTCCGCCACGCTCGCGGTTCCGCTTCCGCTTCCGCTTCCGGCTCCGGCTCCGGCTCCGGCCACGAACCCGCAGCCGTGTCGCCGCCAGACCGTGCGGCGCAGCAGCGCGATCACCAGGACCACCACGGCGATCCAGACCAGTGGGATCAGCAGGATCCACGGGCCGGGGCCGTGCCAGTCGGCCAGCTGGGTGTACATGGTGGTTCAACTCCTCGGTGGTGGGCCTCCAGAACCTCGGGTGGTTTCCCGAGGTGTCTGAAGCGTCCCGCCCCGGAGCCTCATCACGCGTCCTACCGGCAGCGGCAGTTGGGATACTTCCACGGGAGTACGAACCACCCGCGACACGCAGCGCCGGAAGCAGCCACCGAAGCAGGCGTCGGAAACAGGCACCGGAAACCGGCACCAAGGGCTCCCTCAGCCCAGCCAGCCCGGCCGCACCAGCCCCGACTCGTAGGCCAGCACCACCAATTGCGCCCGGTCCCGCGCGCCGAGCTTCACCATCGCCCGGCTGACGTGGGTCTTCGCCGTCAGCGGGCTGACCACCAGCCGCCGGGCGATCTCCTCGTTGGACAGCCCCATCCCGACCAGCGCCAGGACCTCGCGCTCCCGCTCGGTCAGCATCGAGACGTCCGAGGGCGCCGCCGCCCCGGCCTCGGGCGCCTTCGACCGGGCGGCGAACTCGCCGATCAGCCGCCGGGTGACCCCCGGCGACAGCAGCGCGTCCCCGGCGACCGCGACCCGGACCGCCCGGAGCAGGTCGGCCGGCTCGGTGTCCTTGACCAGGAAGCCCGAAGCTCCCGAGCGCAGCGCCTCGAAGACGTACTCGTCCAGCTCGAAGGTGGTCAGCACGACCACCCGCACGGAGGACAGCGCCGGGTCCTCGGCGATCCTCCTGGTCGCCTCCAGGCCGTCCATCCGCGGCATCCGGACGTCCATCAGCACGACGTCCGGCACGAGTTCGCGGGCGAGCCGCAGGGCGGCCTCGCCGTCGTCCGCCTCGCCGACCACCGCGAGGTCGTCCTCTATGTCCAACAGGGCCCGGAAGCCCGCCCGGACCAGCAGTTGGTCATCCGCCAGCAGTACCCGAATCAATCGCTCTCCGCCTTCGGTGTCGGCAGCTCCGCCCGGACCCGGAAGCCACCGTCCGGCAGCGGCCCCGCCGTGATGGTGCCACCGAACGCCGCCGCCCGTTCCCGCATCCCGACCAGCCCGCTGCCCGACCCGCCCGCGTCACCGAGCACCGCCGGCCCCGGGTCCTCCACCCGGACCACCAGCCGGGCCCGGTCCGTCCAGTCCAGCACCACGACCGCCTGCCGGGCCGCCGAGTGCCGGACCACGTTGGTGAGCGCCTCCTGGACGATCCGGAAGGCGGTGAGGTCGACGGCGGCGGACAGCGCGCGCCGCTCGCCGCGCTCCAGCACCTCCGCCTCCAGGCCCACCCGGTCCGCCTGCTCGGTGAGTTCGTCCAGCCGGTCCAGCCCCGGGGCCGGCCCGCGCGGCGCCGCGCCGGGCCCGCGCAGCGTGGCGAGCACCTGGCGGACCTCGCCGAGCGCCTCCTTGCTGGTCGACTTGATGGTGACCAGGGCGCTGCGGGCCTCCTCCGGCCGCCGGTCCAGCAGCGCGAGCGCGGCTCCCGCCTGGACGTTGATCAGCGACAGGCTGTGCGCCAGGATGTCGTGCAGTTCCCGGGCCATCCTGAGCCGTTCCTCGTTGGCCCGGCGCTCCTCCGACTGCTGCCGGTAGGCCCGGTGGGCGGCGATCCGCTCGCGCCGGAACCGCACCAGTTCTCCCCCCGCCATCACCAGCAGCAGCCAGGCCAGCAGCCCGAGCTCCGCCGGCCAGACGCTGCCGGACGGCGGGGCCGCGCGCTGCCAGCTCGCCGGCAGCGCGAAGGTGTCCAGCAGGTGCACCAGGTAGACCCCGCCCGCGCCGGCCCAGGCCGTCCTGCGGCGACCGGAGCCGATCGCCGCGCAGCAGGCGATCAGCCAGCTCGCGAAGGACGGCCCGTACGGGTACCCGGCGGCCAGGTACCCGGCGGTGACCACCGAGGTGCCGGCCACCACCGCGACCGGCCGGCGGCGGCGCAGCACCAGCAGGGCCGGCCCGAGCAGCAGCAGGAGGTAGCCGAAGGCGTCCAGCGGGACCCGCCCGTGCTGGTCGTGCCCGGCGAAGGTGGAGCCGACCACCTGGACCAACGCGACCGCCGCCGCCAGCCCCAGCGGGTAGCCCGCCCCGGCCGCGCGCGCCCACGGGGACCGCCACGGCTCGGGCGGCTCCTCGGGCGATCGGCCGGCCGGCGGCCCCGGCGGCTCCTCCGGCGGCCGGCCGGGCGGTCGGCCCGACGGCCGGTCCGCCGGGGGCGGCTCGGCCGGCGGGTACGTGGGCGGCATCATGCCCACAAGCTAGACCCGCGCCCCGCCCC
>NZ_JBHUAF010000248.1:0-12817 GCF_042789895.1 Kitasatospora sp. NPDC056783 | reverse complement strand
GGTCGCCGAGGTGACCGAGGAGGAGCTGCGCCGGATCGTCGCCTCGCCCGACCGGGTGCGTCCGAGCCTGGAGGCCGGGGGCGGGACGAGGGTCGGGGGGTGGGCGTCAGCCCTGGGCGGCCGGGTCGACGGGCACGCCGTGGCCGGGGTCGGCGACGGAGGTCGCGATCCGGAGGGTGAAGGCGCCGGGTTCGGTCACCCAGGCGTGTGCCTCGGTGTCCCAGTGCTGGAACGCCCGCGGGGCGATCTCGATCCGCGCCCGCACCCGCTCGTCGGCGTCCGCCCGCACGGTGGTGAACCCGGCCAGCCAGGCGACGGGCCGTTCGACGGTCGAGCCCGGACGGGACAGGTAGGCCTGCAGGACCTGCTTGCCGTGCCGGGTACCGGTGTTGGTGACCTCGGCCAGGACGACGACGCGGTCGCCCTCGGTGGTGACGGTAGGTGCGCCGATCTGCCAGGTGGTGTAGCCGAGGCCGGACCCGAAGGGCAGCGCGGGCGGGTTGCCACCGTCGGCCTCGCGCTTGAGCCAGGCGCGGTAGCCGATGTGGAGGCCTTCGGTGTACGCGAGCCGGCCGTTGTCGGGCGTGACCTCCCAGACCGGGACGTCCTCCTCGCGGGTGGGCCAGGTGGTGGGCAGGCGGCCGCCCGGCTCGCGGGCGCCGGTCAGGACGTCGGCGAGGGCCGCGCCGAACTCCTGGCCGGGGAACCAGGCCAGGACGGCGGCGGCGACCTCGTCGAGCCATGGCATCAGCACCGGGGCGCCGGAGTTGACGACCACGACGGTGCGGGGGTTGACCTCGGCGACGCGGCGCACGAGCTCGTCCTGCCCATCGGGGAGGGCGAGGCCCGGGCGGTCGAAGCCTTCGGACTCGATCGCCTCGGTGGTGCCGACGACCACGACGGCGACGTCGCTCGCGGCCGCCGTCTCGATGGCACGCCGGAACTCCCGCGCCGGGTCACCGAAGAGGTCCTTGAAGCCGAGCTTGACGCTGGCGAAGGGGACGCCGAGGAGCTCCGGGGTGTAGGTCAGGCGCAGCTCGACGGTCCGGTCGCGGCTGAGGTCGTGGGAGGACACGCGCGACGGGGGGTTGAGGAGGGCGGCCATGAAGTCGCCGCTCTCGGGGATCCCGAGCGAGCCGGTGCCGACGGTGACGCCGTCGATCTCGAAGGTGAAGCCGCCCAGTCCCGCGAAGCCGAGGTCGTGGCGGCCGTCGCGGTCCGGGGTGAAGCGGGTGGTCAGTTCGATGCGGGTGGCCCGGGCCAGTCGCGCGTCGCCGAACGAGGAGAAGCTCCCGGAGGGGATGATCTCCTCGCTGAACGTCTCGCCGTCCTGGTCGAGGTAGCGGACGCGGACGCCCTGGGCTCCCGTCAGCGGGTCATGAACCGTGCCGCCCACGAAGGGGTGCAGTTCGTCGACCGGGGGCAGGCCGGGGGCGAAGTCGACGGCGTCCGCACCGTAGGCCTCGCGCAGACCGTCGAGCGGCGTGACGACGCGGCGCGGGAACACGGACGCCGATCCGCCGCCCTGGGCGCGGGCACGCAGCGCGTGCTGCCCGATCACGCCGATGGCCAGTCCTTCCCGGGGCGGGACGGGCAGGGTCCCGTCGTTGCGGGCCAGGACCATGCCGTCCGCGGCGGCCTCGCGCAGCAGGCCCGCGATCGCGGTGTCGTCCCAGGGCTCGACCGGGACAGTCGCCGGACCGCTCTCCAGGGCGCCGACGCGCGAGGCGAGCAGCAGCAGCCGGGCGACCTTCTCGTCGATCGCGTCCTCGGGGACGCGTCCGGCCTTGACGGCCTCGACGAGCGCGTCGCCCCACGCCCCGTCCGGGCCGGGCATGGCCAGGTCCTGGCCGGAGTTGGCCGACGGCTCGGTGTCGCGCACCGCCATCCAGTCGGAGACGACGACGCCGTCGAAGCCCCACTCGTCCTTCAGCGGGTCCCGCAACAGCGGGTTGGCGGTCATGGTGGTGCCGTTGACGGAGTTGTAGGCGGACATCACCAGCCAGGTGCCCTCCTTCACCATCCGCTCGAAGGGGGCCAGGTAGACCTCGCGCAGGGTCCGCTCGTCGACCCGGGCGTCGACGGTGAAGCGGTCGGTCTCGGAGTCGTTGGCGACGTAGTGCTTGGCCGTGGTCGCCACGCCGTGCGCCTGCACGGCGGTGACGTAGGCGGCGCCGAACTCGCCGGTGAGGTAGGGGTCCTCACTGTAGGCCTCGAAGTGGCGGCCACCGCGCGGCGAGCGGTGCAGGTTGACGGTGGGGCCGAGCACGACGTCGACGTCCTTGGCGCGGGCCTCGGCGGCGATCAGGGCGCCGAGCCGGCGGACCTGCTCCAGGTCCCAGGTGGCGCAGACGCAGCCGGCGGACGGCAGGCTCGCCGAGGGGTCGCGGTCGTCCAGGGCCGAGCCGCGGACTCCGGTGGGGCCGTCGGAGACGACGATGGGGCGCAGGCCGACGGCGGGTTCGTCGTGCAGCGTCCACAGGGAGGCGCCGGTGAGCAGGCGCACCTTCTGTTCGAGGGTGAGGCGCTCCAGCAGCGCCGTGACGAGCGGGGAGGCGAACATCGCCGCTCCTTTCGGTGGATGGGGCAAGGGTGGAGGTGAGGGCGGGGGTGGGGGAGGATCCGGGTCAGCGAACGCTGCGGATGGGGAGGACGGCGAGGGCGCCGAGGAACCCGATCACTCCGACGACCGGGTAGAGCGCGGCGTAGCCGCCGAAGGCGTGCACGATGCCCGCGGCTGCTACGGGCGCGATGGTGTTGGGCAGGGTCGCGGCCAGGTTGAGGACCCCGAGGTCCTTGCCGAAGTCCTCCGGGTTGGGCAGGACGGAGCTCATCAGGGCCTGGTCGACGGCGGCGAAGGCGCCGAAGCCCGACGCGACGACGAAGCTGGACAGTGCGAGTCCGAGAACCGAGGGCAGGGCGAGTGGGATCGCGGCGCCGGCGGAGATGAGCAGTCCCGAGACGAGCACGACCGGCTTGCGTCGCCCGAGGCGGTCGGACAGCGGTCCGGCGACCGTGGTTGCCACCAGGATCCCGGGCAGGGCGACCAGGCTGAGCAGCGGCACGGTTCGTTTCGCCTGTTCCAGGGTCAGGCCGACGTAGTCCTGGGCCAGGTAGAGCTGGTAGGTGTTCAGCATCGCGTAGCCGCCGAACAGCAGGAAGCGTCCCGCGAAGCCCCAGAAGAAGTCGGGGTTGCGGACCGGGTTGACCCAGAAGGCAGCGAGGAAGGCGCGCGGCGAGAACGGCCGGCGCGGTTCACCGCGGTTGTCGCGGTCGGGCACGAGGGCCACGAAGAGCACGATCACGAGGAGCGTCGCACCCGCGATGACGGCGTAGCCGAGCGGGATGTCGTCGGTGAACAGCGAGCCGACGATCGGGCCGAGGACGGCGCCGAGCAGCATGCCCAGCCCGACGCCGGTGGAGTAGCGGCCGCGCAGATGGTCGGGGACCCGGTCGGGCAGCAGCGCGGAGAAGGGCCCTTGGAAGGCGTTGAACCCGAACTGCACCAGCATGACGCACACGGTGAGCGCGGCCAGGTTCGGTGCGAGTCCGCAGGTGAGCAGAGCGGTGGCGCCGAGGCAGGCGCTGGCGAGCATCCAGGGTCTTCGCGCGCCATAGCGGCTGCGGGTGCGGTCCGATAGTACGCCCACGATCGGCTGGGCGAGCATCGCGGCCACGGCGGCGAGCGCGTTGATGAGCGCGAGGTTCGAGGTCTTCGCGTCCGGGTCCATGTGCTCGACCTGGATGGCGACGTAGTAGACCGTGACGGAGTAGGCGATCGGGGCCATCGGGGCGACGAACGGGGCGGTGCGGAACAGTCGCCGCAGTGCCGGCGGCACCTTGTGGGAGGGCCGCGCGGCCTGCGGGTCGGTCGGCGCGGCGTCGGCCGTCGTGGAGAGGCCGTGGGCGGGCCCGGGATCTGCGTGCTTGGGCATCCGGGGTCTCCGTTTCGTCGCCGGGGTCAGCGCAGGCCATTGCGGCGGGCGCAGGCGCCGAGCCAGGCCAGGCTGGGCTTCGGGGTGCGCGCGAAGGTCTCCCGGTCCACGGCGATCAGGCCGAACGTGGCCGCGTAGCGGCCCCATTCGTAGTTGTCGAGCGCCGACCAGTGCAGGTAGCCGCGCACGTCGACGCCGTCCGCGACCGCCTTCTCCAGGTGGCCGAGCGCCTCGGTGGTGTAGGCGATCCGCCGGGTGTCGTCGTCGGTGGCGATGCCGTTCTCGGTGACCAGCAGGGGAACGCCGCCGGTCTCCTCCCACGCACGGCGCAGCGCTGTGCCCAGGGCGTCGGGCCGGTACGCCCAGCCGGTCAGGGAGTTGTCGGGGTGCTGCGGGTGCGGCACGGGGCCGTTCGCGTCGACCGGCTGGCTGGTGTAGGCCTGCACGCCGAGGAAGTCGTCGCCGCGGGCGACGTCGAGGTAGAAGCCCTCCCACTCGTGGTGGACGCGCTCGAAGACGTCCTCGTTGCCTTCGGTGGGGGTGAACGCCTGCTGTGCGACGGTCCAGCCCGCCTTCGCGTTCGTGGTCGCGCGCACCACCTCGACGGCGCGCCGGTGCACCTGCGCGAGCGTGTCCCCTAGAGCCTGGTCGGGGACGACCTTGGCCATCGCCGTCGCGAGTTCCGTCGCGGCGGCTCCCTGGCTGTCCGCCACCTTGAAGAGGGCCTCCTGGATGGTCGCGAACACCGCGAGCATGTTCGGCTCGTTGATCGTGCAGATCCAGTCCACGTCTTGCAGCGCCGGGGCGATGAACTCGATGTAACGGGTGAAGCGGTCCGCCGCGTCCGGCCGGCGCCAGCCGCCGGACTCCGCGAACCAGCGCGGCAGGGTGAAGTGGTGCAGCGTCACCACGGGCTTGAGACCGAGCCGCAGTGCCGCGTCGACCATGCGCCGGTAGTGGTCGCGCTCGGCATGGGAGAACTGACCGTCGGCCGGCTCGATCCGGGCCCACTCGAAGCCGAAGCGGTAGGCGTTCAGCCCGGCCCTGGCCAGCAGGGCCATGTCCTCGCCGTAGCGGTGGTAGCTGTCGACCGCGTCGCCGCTGCGGTCCGGGAACGGGGAGGCGGGGGAGGTCTCCAGGGCCCACCAGTCCGAGTTGAGGTTGTTGCCCTCCACCTGGTGCGGGGAGGTGGAGGCACCCCAGAGGAAGTCCTTGCGCAGGTCGGCCATGTCGCTCCTTCGTTCGTCCCAACGCAACGAAAAGTTACCAGTTGGGTGGTAAGGTTTGGGAAGGGTAACACAGCAGCGATACTGGAGCGATGGCAATGAAGCGGGGCAGTTACCGGACCGGACGAGAGCGCGTCGAACGCATCCTCGACGCCTCCCACGAGCTGTTCATCGGCTCCGGCTACCGGGCCACGTCGCTGCGCGACATCGCCGCGGCCTCGGGGATCTCCCACCCGGCACTGCTGCGCCACTTCGCCTCGAAGCAGGAGATCCTCACCGCCCTCGTCGACCGCCTCGACCGCAGGCACCGCGACTGGATCGCGGCCGGCGCGGACTCCACGGGCACGACCCCCTCCGCGGCCGAGACGGCGCGGCGCAATGCCGACGCGCGCGGCTGGATCCCCCTGTTCACCGCACTGCTCGGCGAGGCGACCAGCCCCGAGCACCCCGGTCACGAACTCATGCGGACGCGCCGACGGGTCGGCACCCGCCTGGGCGTGCAGATGCTCAGCGGGTCCGGGCGCGACGAACGCTCGGCCCTGCTGGCCGTCCAGCGATTCGGCGCCGCGTGGGACGGCCTGCAGATCCTCTCGCTCTACTTCCCCGGCCTCATCGACATCCCCGCCCAACTCGACGCCCACGAAGACGAGATGAAGGCGAGCGGGTTTCCGCCCGGGCCCGCCCTGCCCGCGTTCACCCTGCCCGGGCCCGCACCTCGGCCGGCGGACACCGCGAACGCGGATCCGCCGCCGGAGCGGACGTCACGCGCACGGGCGGTCGAAGCCGCGGCGCGCCTGTACGCGCGCCACGGCTACCACGGCACCTCCATGCAGGCCGTCGCGGAGGAGGCCGGACTGACCAAGGCCGCGCTCGTGCACGTCGCCCCCACCAAGCACGCACTCCTGGACCTGGTCCTCGCGGAGCTGTTCGCCGCCGCGGAGGACGAGTCGGATCCCTACAGCCGGCTCCGGGCACTGCTGGACCGTCCCCGCTGGCAGGCCGCGGCGGAGATCGTGCTCATGTGCGAAGCCACCGTGCCCTCCCACCCGGCACACGCCCAGATGGCCAAGCGGCTCGCCGACAACCTCGCCGCCACGGCGGACGACCTCGCGGCGGCGCAGTCGCTGGGGAAGGAGGAAGCGCGCACGAGCACGCAGTGGCTGGTCGCGCTCGTGCTAGGGGGGCTGATCGCCTGGCTCTACGAACCCGATGCCATCGACCTGGAGGCCCTGATCGGGGGTGCGCTGCCGCCCGCCCGGCGGGGCGGTCCGGTCGGGGTTGCGCCGTCCTCGGGCTGACGGTCGGCTTGGGCCCGCGCCCGCCGGTTCCGCGCGTCCCCGTCCGCCTCCGTTCGTCCGGTCCCTGTCCGTTCGTCCGGCCCCGCGCCTCCGTCCGGCCTCTGTCTGGTCAGTTGTCGTTCGGGGTGCCGAGTGCGAGGGTGAAGCTGAAGCGGTCGCCCCGGTAGAGGGTGCGTACCTGTTCCAGCGGCCGTCCTCCGGCGTCCAGGCTGTGCCGGTGCAGCAGCAGCATCGGCAGGGCCGGCGGGGTCCCGATCAGCAGTGCCTCGCGTGGGCTGGCCAGGACCGTCTCGATCCGCTCGTGCGCCGTGCCGAGGCGTACCCCGTGCTCGCGCAGGTAGCCGTAGAACGACCCGTCGGGGTCGAACTCCCGTGCCAGCGCGGGTACCCGGGTGACGGCCACGTACGTGGACTCCAGCCCGACGCGTTCCTCGTCCGCGCGCAGCACCCGCTCCAGGTGCCACAGCGGCTCGCCCTCGGGGACGTCCAGCAGGCGGGCCGTCGCCGCGTCGGCGGGCAGCTCCTCCAGGGTGATCAGGGTGCGCCCGGGGCGCAGGCCCTGGCGGGAGAGGCCCTCGGTGTAGCTGCTCAGGGACAGTGGCTGCTCGATCTTCGGGCCGGCGACCACGGTGCCCCGGCCCTGCCGGCGCAGCCGTCCCTCCAGCAGCAGTTCGCGCAGGGCCTGGCGCACGGTGGCCCGGGCGACGCCGTGGCGCTGCGCGAGGTCGGCCTCGGTGGGCAGCCGCCCGCCCGGGCCCAGTTCGGCGACCAGTTCCTCCAGCCGGGCCTTGACCAGGTAGTACTTGGGCACCCGGCCGTGCTCGGGGACGCCGGCGCGGGCGGGCTCGGGGCCGGGGCGGGGGATGGGCTGGTTCACCGCGCAAGCCTACCGAGCGCCCCGCGGGCCGTCCGGCCGCCCCCGGGGCCGAAGATCATGGGGGTATAACGGGTCTGGTCTGAATTTCGGCGGTTGTTCATACGGCCGTGCGTTCGGCGAGCGGTCGTCCTCGCCCGCCTGACCGATCCTCACCCGCGGTGCAGCCGCACCGTACTGACGGCCAGTTGGGAGCCCCCGTGTCGCGCACCTCCCGCTCCGCCCGCACCGCCGCCCTCGCCGCCGCCACGGCCGCCGCCGCCCCCGCCACCGCCTGGGCCGCCGCCCCCGCCGCCGCCCCCGCCGCCGCCCCCGCCATCACCTCCGCCTCCTCCTCCGCCGCCTCCGCCGCCTCCGTCATCACCTCCTCCGCCTCCTCCGCCGCCTCCGTCATCACCTCCTCCGCCTCCTCCTCCGCGACCCCCGTCATCACCTCCTCCTCTGCCGCCTTCTCCTCTGCCGCCTCGGCCGCGGACGGCCCGTACCGGGGCCTGCCCAGCGGTACCAGGCAGGCCAAGACCCTGGTCATCGGCGTCGACGGCACCCGCTGCGACAAGCTGCTCACCGCCGACGCCCCCAGCCTCAAGGCCCTGATGGCCGGCGGCATGACCGCCACCGGCGACCTCTGCGCCAACCCGCTGGCCCCCACCCTCTCCGGCCCGGGCCGGTCGACCGTCGCCACCGGCGTGTGGCCCGACAGGCACCGGGTGAAGGACAACAACTTCACCGGCTCCCGCCTCGACCTCTACCCCGGCTTCGCCACCCGCCTGGAGAACGCCGACCCCGCCGGCTCCACCCTGGTGATCGGTTCCTGGGACCCCATCGCCGGCAACGTCTTCAACGGCCGCGCCGACGTGCGCCTCCAGGAGGGCGAGAACGACACCAGGACCGCCGCGGACGCCGTCGACTACCTCGCCCACGGCAACCCCGACGCCACCTTCCTGCACTTCGACCAGGTCGACGAGGCCGGCCACGACCGCGGCGGCGCCGGCCCCGACCACCTGGCCGCCCTGCACTGCGCCGACGCCCTGGTCGGCCAGGTCCTCCAGGCCGTCAAGTCCCGCCCCACGTACGCCTCGGAGGACTGGCTGGTCATCGTCACCACCGACCACGGCCACACCGACGCCGGCGGCCACGGCGGCAGCAGCGCCAACGAGCGCCAGACCTTCCTGATCGCCGGCGGCGTCGGCTGCGCCCCCGGCTCGCGCCGCCACGACGTCAAGCCGGTCGACATCGCCCCCACCGTCCTCAAGCACGAGGGCGCCGCCGTCGACCCCGCCTGGGAGCTCGACGGCCGCCCCGTCGGCGAGATCGCCCCCGACGCCTTCGACGCGCTGCGCCCGCTCCTGCGGTCCCGCGCCGACGGGAGCGGCATCCCGGCCGCGGTGAAGGGCCGGACCCACACCCCGCCGGCCGGCTGGAGCGTCGACAACTCCCGGATGCCCGGCGGCGGCGTCACCGAGTGGCGCGGCTGGACCTTCGCCACCGACGAGTTCTGGAGCGACGCCGAGCCGGGCCAGTCCCGCGAGACCGACGTGCGCGCCCGCGACGTCTTCGCCGTCGCCGACTCCGACGAGTGGGACGACAAGGCGCACGGCGCCGGCCGGTTCGACTCCACCCCGGTCAGCCCGGCCTGTCCGGTGACCGGCGCGAGCCGCGGGGTGCTGTCCTTCGCCACGGACTGCAAGATCGACGGGCCGCAGACCGGTGACCTCTGCGTGGTCTTCGACAACGGCGCCCCGCGGCCGGTGAAGTCCTGCCGAAGCGACCTGAACACGGTCGAGAACCTCCCCGTCACCGTCCCGGCCGGTGCCGCCACCGTCCGTTTCCAGTTCCGCTGCACCGGCACCGACGGTGCCTTCTGGACCGTCGACCAGGTGGTCTTCACCGTCTCCTGACCCGGGCCCGGCCGGGCGGGCGGGGGAGGGGCGCCGGGTCCCGCTCCCGCCCGCCCGCCGTCCCGGGCGGCCCACCCCTTGCATTGCCCCGCGCATGCAACTATTGTCTCTGCATGTAAGGCGCGTCTGCACCAATCGCTCGGTGTGGGCGCAACCCCCGGCGGGCGCCCCCTCCCCACGGCCGCCCGCCCGCTCCGCAAAGGCAACCGACATGGCCCTCAAGAACATCCTCCCCGGCAAGCTCGGCTACGGCACCGCCCCCCTCGGCAACATGTTCCGCGCCATCCCCGACATCGAGGCCCTGGCCACCGTCGAGGCCGCCTGGGAACACGGCGTCCGCTACTACGACACCGCCCCCTTCTACGGTGCCGGCCTCGCCGAGGAGCGCCTGGGCGAGGTCCTGTCCGCCAAGCCGCGCGACGCCTACGTGCTGTCCACCAAGGTCGGCCGCGTCATCCTCGACGAGAAGGAGGAGGGCGCCCGCGAGCTCGGCGAGAAGGGCGGCCTGTTCGAGCACGGCAACCCCAACAAGATGCTCCACGTGTGGACCGCCGAGGCCACCGAGCGTTCCATCGAGGACAGCCTCAAGCGCCTGGGCACCGACCGCCTGGACATCGTCTGGGTCCACGACATCGCCCAGGACTTCCACGGCGACGCGTGGCTGGGCAAGTTCGAGGAGGCCCGCACCGGCGCCTTCCGCGTCCTGTCCCGGCTGCGCGACGAGGGCGTCATCAAGGCCTGGGGCCTGGGCGTCAACAAGACCGAGCCGATCGAGCTCACCCTCGCCCTCGACGAGCCCAAGCCCGACGGCTTCCTCCTCGCCGGCCGCTACACCCTCCTCGACCACGAGCACGCCCTCCAGCGCCTGCTGCCCCTCGCCCAGGAGCAGAACGTCGACATGGTCGTCGGCGGCCCCTACAGCTCCGGCGTCCTCGCCGGCGGCACCCACTTCGAGTACCAGGAAGCCCCGGCGCACATCATCGAGCGCGTCACCCGGCTCAAGGACCTGGCCGCGAAGCACGGCGTGAGCATCAAGGCCGCCGCCCTGCAGTTCTCCCTCGCCCACCCGGCCACCGCCGCGGTCGTCGCCGGCGCCACCAAGCCCGGCCGCATCGCCGAGGACCAGGCCGCGCTGCGCGAGAGCGTCCCGGCCGCGTTCTGGACCGAGCTGCGCGCCGCCGGCCTGGTCAGCCCGGCCGCTCCGCTGCCCAACGGCGCCTGAACCCCCGGCCCCGCCGGCCTCCCGCCGGCCCCGCCGGCCTCCCGCCGGCCCCGCCGGCCCCCCGTCCGGCCCCGGCCCCGCCGGCCCCCCGTCCGGCCCCGGCCCCAGCCCCGCCAACCCCCACCCCAGCACAGCCCAGGAGAAGCGATCATGGCCTCCACCTCCGTCAGCCGCGTCGTCCCCGCCACCCCCGAGAAGGTCTGGAGCCTCATCGGCGGCTTCGACGCCCTGCCCGACTGGCTCCCCTACATCCCCGAGAGCGTCGCGGCCGAGGGCGGCCGCGTCCGGCAGCTGAAGAACCCCGAGGGCCAGGTCATCATCGAGCGCCTCGTCGACTTCGACGAGACCGAGCGGCAGTACAGCTACGCCATCCTCCAGGCCCCGTTCCCGGTCGACGGCTACGTCTCCACCATCCGCGTCCACGCCGTCCCCGGCCGCGACGACGTCGCCGAGGTCCAGTGGTCCGGCCGCTTCAACCCGGTCAACGCCACCGAGCAGGAGGCCGTCGACCTGTTCACCGCCATCTACGCCGACGGCCTCGACGCCCTCGACAAGACCCTCGCCGGCTGACCGGACCGTCCACCCCGGCGCCCGGGTGCGCGAACCCCGCGGGGAGTGGCCGTACCCCCCGCCACACCGCCCGCGCGACCCGGCACGGGGCGCGTGGTCCGGAAACATCCGGGCGGCGTAACCCCCCGAGCGGCCCCGTCCTCCGCCGATGATCCTGGTTCCGGCCACCCGTGGCGCATCGGGCCTCCCGGCCCGAGGAGTCCGAGGTACGATCTCGCGGGCATCCAGGCCTGCGGGCCCGCCGGAGGCCCGGGCCCGCCGGAACCGCGGGCCCACCGGAACCCCCGAGAGAGGAAGCAGCCGCCATGGAGGCATCCGCACAGATCGGCGTGACGGGGCTGGCGGTGATGGGCCGCAACCTGGCCCGGAACTTCGCCCGCAATGGCTACACGGTCGCGGTGCACAACCGCACCCCGGGGCGCACCAGGGCGCTGGTCGAGGAATTCGGCCACGAGGGCTCGTTCGTCCCGGCGGAGTCGCCGCAGGACTTCGTGGCCGCGCTGGAGCGGCCCCGCCGCCTGCTGATGATGGTGAAGGCCGGTTCGGCCACCGACGCGGTGATCGACGAGTTCGCGCCGCTGCTGGAGCCGGGCGACATGATCATCGACGGTGGCAACGCCCACTTCGCCGACACCCGCCGCCGCGAGCGGGCACTGCGCGAACTCGGCATCCACTTCGTCGGCAGCGGCGTCTCCGGCGGGGAGGAGGGCGCGCTGAACGGGCCGTCGGTCATGCCCGGCGGCTCCGCCGAGTCCTACCGCGTCCTCGGCCCGATGCTGGAGAAGATCAGCGCCCACGTCGACGGTGATCCCTGCTGCACCCACATCGGCACCGACGGCGCCGGCCACTTCGTGAAGATGGTGCACAACGGCATCGAGTACGCCGACATGCAGCTCATCGCCGAGGCCTACCACCTGCTGCGGGAGATCGGCGGCTTCACCCCCGCCGAGATCGCCGAGATCTTCCGCCGCTGGAACAAGGGACGCCTCGACTCCTACCTGATCGAGATCACGTCCGAGGTCCTCGCCCACACCGACGCCGCCACCGGCAAGCCCTTCGTGGACATCGTCCGGGACGCCGCGGAGCAGAAGGGCACCGGGCGCTGGACCGTGCAGACCGCCCTCGACCTCGGCTCCCCGGTCACCGCCATCGCCCAGGCCACCTTCGCCCGGGTCTCCTCCGCCCGGACCGAACTGCGCGAGGCCTACCGGCCGCTGTCCGGTGGCACCCGGCACGAGCTGCGCCCGCACGAGGCCGAGCGCTTCACCCGGGACGTCGAGCAGGCCCTCTACGCGTCGAAGGTCATCGCCTACGACCAGGGCTGGACCATGATCCGCGACGCCGCGGCCGAGTACGACTGGGACATCGACCTGGGAGCGGTCGCGAAGATCTGGCGCGGCGGCTGCATCATCCGCGCCGCCTTCCTGGACCGGATCCGTGCCGCCCACGCCGCCGATCCCGGCCTGGTCAGCCTGCTCGCCGAGGAGCAGTTCGCGGCCGAGATCAACGACGCCCAGGCGGCCTGGCGCACGGTGGTCGCGAGCGCGGTCCAGCACGGCATCCCGGTACCGGCGTTCTCCGCCGCGCTCGCCGCCTTCGACACCCTGCGCGGCGAGCGCCTGCCCGCCGCGCTGATCCAGGGCCAGCGCGACTTCTTCGGCGCGCACACCTATCACCGCACCGACCGCGAGGGCAGTTACCACACGCGCTGGGCCGAGCCCGGCCGCCCCGAGGTCCGTACGGACACCAGCGCGGCGTAGCCGCACCCCCGGACGGCTCCCCCGGCTCCGGGGG
>NZ_JBHUAF010000247.1:11536-12822 GCF_042789895.1 Kitasatospora sp. NPDC056783 | reverse complement strand
CTCCCGTCCGCTCGCGGGGACGGGCAGGCCGACGACGGCGAGGTCCAGCCGGCCGTCACGCAGCGCGGTGAGCATCCCCGCGCTGGTGTCCTCGGTGAGCGAGAAGTCGATGCCGGGGTGCTCCCGGCGGAACGCGGCCAGCGTGGTGGCGAGCCCGGGGAGGGTACCCAGCTCGGACGGCGGGGTCAGCGCCGCCCCGGCGACCATGCCCAGCCGCACGTGTCCGCTCCGCAGCCCGTCGAACTCCTGCGCCGCGCCACGGGCCGCGGCCTCGGCGGCGAGCGCCGCCCGGGCGTGCGGCAGCACCGCCTCGCCGACCGGGGTGAGTCGCACGGTACGGCCCGAGCGGTCGAGCAGCCGGTGCCCCAGCTCCCGTTCCAACTGTCGGATCTGGGAGCTGACCCCGGGCTGGGTCAGGTGCAGCAACTGCGCGGCCCGGGTGAAGCTGCCGTGCTGGGCGACGGTGACGAAGTACCGGAGCTGCCGCAGTTCCATAACTCCTGATCATAAGTGGCAGAACTTCCCGGTCTTGGACGGGCCGGCGGTCCCGGCCGCAGGCTGGACGCATGGAAACCGTGCCGCAGAACCAGGAATCCGGACAGAGCCAGGAATCCGGACAGAACCGGGACATCGGGCAGATCCGGGACATCGGGCAGAACCGGGAGACCCCGCCGGTCCGGTGGATCCGCGAGCAGATCGCGGCCGAGCGCCGCGAACTCGCCGGGGTGTTCGCCGGCTTCACCGCGGAACAGTGGAAGTCGCCTTCGCTGTGCGGTGGTTGGCGGGTCCGTGAGGTGGCCGCGCACATGAGCACCGGGTTCCGGCACTCGACGGCGCGGACGGCCTTCGAACTCGCCCGTTCCGGAGGCAACGTCCACCGCATGGCCGACCGGATCGCCCGCCGCGACGCCGCCGCCATGACGGAGGGCGAACTCGCCGCCGCGATGGCCGACCACGCCGACCACGCCTGGCGCCCGCCGGTCGGGGGCCGGATCGCGGCCCTCGCCCACGACGCCGTCCACGGCCTCGACATCACCGTGGCACTCGGCCTGCCGAGCCGCCTGCCGTTGCCCCGTACGACGGCCCTGCTGGCCACCGTCACGCCGCGCACGCTGCGGTTCTTCGGCGCGCGGGTCGACGGCGTGCGCCTGGAGGCGACGGACACCGGGTGGTCCCACGGGCAGGGCGGGCTCACCGTGGCGGGGCGGGCGGAGCACCTGCTGCTGGTGGCGTACGGGCGCCGGCTTCCGGAGGGGCTGCTGGCCGGATCAGGCGCGGGGCGGTTC
>NZ_JBHUAF010000247.1:3272-11526 GCF_042789895.1 Kitasatospora sp. NPDC056783 | reverse complement strand
CGCGCCCCCCCCCCGGCCCCCCCCCCCGCGCCGGCCCCGCCCCCCCCCCCCGCGGGCCCCCCCCCCCCCCCCGCGCGGGGGGGGGGGGGCGGGCCCGGGGGGCCGCCCTACGGGTGCCGGGTGTCCAGCGACCGGGTGAGGGGGGAGTGCAACAGCTCGGCCCGGGCGCGGTCCGGGATCGCGCCGAGCTCCAGCCATCCGCCGCGCGGGTCGTCGTCGCCGGGGCTGACGTGGGAGCCCTGGTGGATCCTCGGGGCGGCGGCGGCGTCGCCGTGGCCGTCGTCGGCGAGGTGCGGCCAGGTGGCGAACATGGACATCGGGTCCTTCTCGGCGAGGAGCGACGGGGCGGCGGAATCCCATGAGCGGGCCCCGGCCGCCGTCGTGCGGGTTTCGGCAGCCCGTGGCTACGATCGGAAGAGGTCCTTCCGGATGGTGGTGGAGACGGGAAGCCAGGTCGCCGATGGCCCCGAGGTCCGAGCAGTGGCCGCCGTACGTGCGGGCCGCGCCGTGGTTGCTGACCGTCGGCGGGCTGGTGTGGAACTCGCTGGACCCGGCCGACTACTGGGGCGATCCGATGCTGGCGGCCGCCGCCGTGCTGGCGGGGGCGCTGCTGTCGCTGCGGGACACCGTGGCGGTGGCGGTGGCCAATGTGCTGGGCATCCTGCTGCTGTCCGCCCGGGACGGGTCGATCGGGACCGGGGCCGGGTACCTGGAACTGGCGAACACGGCGTTCGCGGCGCTGCTCGGGATCGGGGTGAACCGGGTGGTGGCCCGGCACGGGCGGCGGCTGGAACGGGTGCGGTCGGTGGCCGAGGCGGCGCAGCGGGCGGTGCTGCCCGAGCCGCCCGCCCGGGTCGGGAGGCTCTCGGTCGCGGCCGACTACCGGGCCGCCCAGGACGAGGCACTGATCGGCGGGGACGCGTACGCGCTGCAGGTCACCCCGTACGGCGTGCGCGGGCTGATCGCCGACGTCCGGGGCAAGGGACTGCACGCCGTCGGGGCGGTCTCCGTGCTGCTGGGTGCTTTCCGGGAGGGCTCCCACCGGGCACCGGACCTGGCCGCGCTCGCGGACGCGCTGGAGGACTCGCTGCTGCGGGAGATCGAGCGGATGAGCGAGGAACTGCGGCTGGAGGGGTTCATCACCGCACTGCTGGTGGAGTTCCCACCGGGGGAGGGGAGCGTGCGCACGCTCGACTGCGGGCACCCCGGTCCCTACCTGCTGGGCCCGTACCCGCAGGGCGTGGACGGCGTGGACGGCGTGGACGGCGGGCCCGCGGTGCGCCGGCTGGACGCGGCGGACCCGGGGCTTCCGCTGGGGATGGGCGGTCTGGGGGTGGCGCGCCCGCTGCCGGAGAGCCGCCCGTTCCCGGCCGGGAGCACCCTCCTGCTGGTGACCGACGGGGTGACCGAGGCCCGGGACGCGGCGGGGGAGTTCTACGACCCGGTGCTCGGGCTGGCCCCGCTGGGGCCGTTCGCCGGGCCGGGGGAGGTGCTGGAGGCGCTGGTGGCGGACGTCGAGCGGTGGACCGGCGGGCCCCGGGACGACGACATGGCGGTGCTCGCGATCACCCGCACGGCCGACGGCGAGCGGTTGAACGACTGACGACCGACGACTTGCGGTTCGCGGGTCGCGGTCGCGGAACCGTTCCACGGCTCGCTGCGGTCACGCCGGTATCACGATGAGGTGACGACAGGGCCGTGCTCCACGGAATCCGGCCAAGTTGATGGTCATCGTCCGGTGGCTGGAAAGACGGCGTCCGAATAGCGGACGGTGATCTGGACCGGGCGGGGTCGGGGGCGTGCGGGGCGTCCGGCGGTGGGTGCCACCTCGGGCGACGGGAGGTGCGCGTGGGGCGCCGGCTCCGCGAGCGGCCGCGAGCGGCGCGTGGGGGCGGCCGCGGGGAGTGGCGGGATTCGGCCGACCTGCGGTCCGTCCGGAAAGCGGGCCCGATGCTTGCTCCGTGTCGAAGAGGTGACCGAGAGTCGCACTGATGAACGAGAAGCCTCGCCCCCGCCAGGCCCGTCTGCTCGGCCACCGCGACTTCCGGCTCCTGCTGACCGGAGCCGCGGCGGCTCAGACGGGCAGTCAGGTCACCCTGGTCGCCCTCCCCTTGGTCGCCGTGATGGTGCTGGACGCCACGCCGTTCCAGGTCGGTCTGCTGACCGCCGCCGAAACCGTCGCCTTCCTGCTCGTCGGCCTGCCGGCGGGCGCCTGGCTGGACCGGATGCGCAAGCTGCCGGTGCTGATCCGGGCCGACATCGTGCGCTGCCTCGCCGTGGGATCGATCCCGCCGGCCGCCGCGTTCGGGGTGCTGACCATGCCGCAGCTCTACGTGGTGGGGCTGGTCACCGGGGTGGCGACGGTGTTCTTCGACGTCGCCCACCAGTCCTTCCTGCCCGCCGTCCTGCCGCGCGAGCAACTGGTCGCCGGGAACGGGGCGCTGGAGACGGTCCGCTCCTCGGCGCAGATCGCCGGTCCGGGTCTCGGCGGCGCGCTGGTCCAGCTGCTCGGGGCGCCGCTCGCCATCGTGGCCGACGCCTGCGGCTACCTCGCCTCCGCCCTGCTGCTGGTCCGGATCAAGGTCGAGGAACAGCGGCCGGAACCGGACCCGGGGCGCTCACTGCGCACCGAGATCGGCGAGGGCGTGCGGTTCGTGCTCGGCCACCCGCTGCTGCGGGCGATCGCGACCGCCACCGCCACGTCCAACCTGTTCTCCGCCGTGCTGACCGCCGTGCAGACGGTGTTCTGGGTGCGGGTGCTCGACCTGTCGCCCGGCGCGATCGGTGCGCTGCTGTCGGTCTCCGCCGTCGGCGGGCTGGCGGGCGCCCTGTGCGCCGGGTGGATCGCCCGGTGGCTCGGGCAGGCCCGGATGATCTGGCTGTCCACGGTGGTGACGGCGCCGTTCGCGGTGCTGTGGCCGCTGGCCGGCGAGGGCGCGGGTGTGGTGCTGTTCGGCCTGGCCTCCGGCGTGGTGCTGTTCGGCGCGGTGGTCTACAACGTCGGCCAGGTCAGCTTCCGGCAGGGACTCTGCCCGCCGGAACTGCTCGGCCGGATGAACGCCACCATGCGCTTCCTGGTCTGGGGCACCCTGCCGATCGGCGCCCTGGTCGGCGGCGCGGTCGCGGACGCGGCCGGGCCGCGGGCCGCGCTCTGGCTCTGTGCCGCCGGGTTCCTGCTGGTGCCGCTGCCGCTGCTGCTGTCGCCGCTGCGGCGGATGCGCGAGCTGCCGGGCCCCGACGGTACGGCCGGGCACGGCACCGGTGTGGAAGCCGCCGAGGAGGGGAGCGCCGCGAGCCCCAGCGCGTCCTGAGCGCCGCCGACCGCGCCACCAGCACGACCGAACCGCCCGAGCCACCGGATCAGCCCGAACCGCCCGAACCGCCCGAGCCACCGGATCAGCCCGAACCGCCCGAGCCACCGGATCAGCCCGAACCGCCGCAGAACCAGCTGACCGATCCCCGAGCCGCGACCGGAAACCGGAGACGTTCCCGTGCACGCCAGCATCACCGCCGCCTACCTCGCCCGGTACCGCTCCGCCGCCGCCGACTCCCCGGTGGACCTGCTCCCGCTGACCGGCGCCCAGCGGCGGTTCCTGATCGCCCGCCGACTCGCGCCGCAGCACCGCTCCGACGTCGTCCCGTTGTTCTTCACCTACCCGCGCGGCACCCTCGACCTGGACCGGCTCGCCCGCGCCGCGGTCGCGGTGGCCGCCCACCACCCGGCGCTGTGCGGTGGCTTCGCGACCGTGCGCGGCACACCCGTGCTGCGCACCGGCGGCCCTTCGGCCGAGGCGGCGCGGATCGCCGTCGCGCCCGGCGGCACCGCCCGCGCCGCGCTGCGCGAAGCCCTGCTGGACTGGCCCGCCGGCGGGCCCGCGCTGCGCCTGCTGGTGGCCGCGGACCCGGGCGGGGACGAGGAACTGCTCGTCGTCGCACTGGACCACGCGGCCTGCGACGAGCAGTCGCTCGGCGTGCTCACCGCCGAGCTCGGCGCGGCGTACGAGCGGGACGAACCGCCGGCGGCCGGGCCCACCTCCCAGGAGCTGGCCGACTACCGGCAGGCCGTCGAGTCGCAGCTCGCCGCCGAGGACGCGGCCGCAGGCCCAGCCGCGCAGGCCCACTGGGGCCGCCGACTGGGCGCCCTGACCGGGGCCGGCGGCGGCACGGCCACTGCCACCGGCATGCTCGGCGAACGGCTGCCCGCCGCCGAGGGCGCCGCCCGCCGGGCCGTCTTCCCGGCCCTGCTGGACGCGGTCGGATCGGCCGCGCACCGGCTGTACCGGGCGGAGGAGTCCACCCGGCCGGAGGCCGGGGGAGGGGCGCTCGCGCTCGGCTACCCGTGGGGCGGGCGGGCGGAGAGCGCGCCCGGCGTACTCGGCTGCTTCCTCAACACCCTGGTGCACCCCGCCACCGCGGGCCCGGCCGCGGACCTGGACGTCCTCGCGGACGCCTGGTGGGACGACCTGGACCAGGCCGGAACCCCCTTCGACGAGGTGGTCCGCGCCGCCCGCGCCGCCGGATCCCCGTGGTCGGGCGGCCTGGACGCCCTGCTCACCCTGGAGGACCTGCACCGCCGACCGCCCCTGGCGCTCGGTGGCGTCGACGGCCGGGAGACCCATCTGGCCGGCCGCCCGCTGGCCGCGCCGCTGGCCGTCTCCGCCTCGCACGGCGACGACCTGCTGATCAGGCTGGCCTGGGACCGCGACCGCTTCCCCGAAACCGAGGCGCGGGCCGCCTTCGGCGAACTCCTCGCCGTGCTGGGACACCACCTGCACGCCCGGCCGGACCCGGGCCGTGTCTCATGATTCCCGCCGGGCGCGAATGACGGGACACGGCCCGGCCGCGCGGGCCTGAGAGCGCCGCCGGGCGCAGGTACCGAACCTGCCCCCCCGCACGCCCGAACCCGTGGGCCCCGAACTCCCCACGACGGATCCGGCACACGGATCCACCACGCCCGTCCGCGCCCGTCCGCGCCTATCCACGCCCGTCCGGCACGCCGCCCGGACAGGCCTCCGAGCCCCGGTCCGTGCCTCACCCCGGCACGGCCCGGCCCACCGGCCGATGCGGCACCACCCCATGCCCGCACCTGGCCGGCGAAGTGACGACCAGCCCACCACACAAGGGAGTTGACCATGTTCGCCCTCTCTCCGTCACAGGAGATCGTCTGGCTGCACGAACAGCTTCAGCCGGGTAGCCGCGCCTACAACTTCACCGCCGTCCTCGACCTGTGGGGCACCCTCGACCGGGACGCGCTGCGCACCGCCCTGGCCGCCGTGCTGGCCCACCACCCCGGGCTGCGGCTGGAGTTGGTCCCCAGGCCGGAGGGCCTGCCCGGCCAGCGGGTCGTCGAGGACTGCGAACCGGAGCTGCGCCACAGCGACTTCGGCGCCGAGCGGGACCCGGAGGCCGCCTTCCGCCGGCTGCTCGCCGCCGAGGCGGCGGAGCCGCTGGACACCGGGCGGGCGCCGGTGCTGCGCTGGCACCTCGTCCGGCTCGCCGAGGACCACCACCGGCTGATCCACGTCGAGCACCACCTCGTCCACGACGGCCACTCCTTCGCGATCCTGCTGCGCGACCTGTTCACCGTCTACCGCGCCACCGTCCTCGGCGAGCCGTACCAGCTGCCCACCGCCCCCTCGTACGAGGAGCACGCCCGCTCCGCCGCCGACCTCCCCCGGGACCGCGCGCTCGACTTCTGGACCAGGGAACTGGCCGACGCGCCGCGCGAGATCACGCTGCCCGGACTGGCCCGGCCGGGCGCCGAGCGCCGCCACCGGGGCGGTCAGCTGCGCCAGTCGATCGGCGCCGACCTCGCCGAGCGGCTGCGCGAGCGCAGCAAGGCGGACGGCCACACCCCGTTCAGCACCCTGCTCGCCCTGCTCGCCGAACTGCTGCGCCGGCACGGCGGCCACCGCGAGCTCGTCATCGGCACCGCCGTCGGCAACCGCCCGGAGGGCTTCGAGGGCACCGTCGGCATGTTCGTCAACACCGTCCCGCTGCGCCTGCGGCTCGACCCGGCGGCCCCCGGCACCGAGGCCGTGGACGAGGCGACCGACGTCCTGCTGCGCGCGCTGCCGTACCAGGACCTGCCGGTCCAGGAGTTGACCCGCAGGCTCGGGCTGCACACCACCGGCGCCGACAACCCGCTGTTCAACGTGATGTTCAGCGCGCACGACGCGGCGCTGCCCGATGTCCAGGCCCCCGGACTGGAGGTCTCGCTGTACGAGGGCTTCAACACCGGTACCACCCGCTTCGACCTCGACCTGGTGCTGCTGCCGGACGACCGCCGGGTGGTCGGCGAGAAGCACGGCGCCGCCGGGATGACCCTGGTCTGGGACTACGACGCCGACCTCTACCGCGAGTCCGAGGCCGTGCTGCTGTCCGAGCGGCTGCTGGAGCTGTTGCGCTGCTACCTGGACCGTCCGCAGGCACCGATCGCCGCACTCGCCCCCACCCCCGTTCCCGCCCTTGCGCCCGAGGCAGAGGCGGAGGCAGAGGCTCTGGGGGTCGCCGCCGCCGTGCTGGACCCGGCCGCCGCCCACGACCCCGCCTCGCTCGCCCTGCTGGCGGGAACCGAGAAGATCGGCTACGGCGAACTGAACCGCCGCGTGGACGAGTTGGTCGAGCGGCTGCGCTCCGCCGGGGTCGTCCCCGGACAGCCGGTGGCCACCGTGCTGCCGCGCGGCACGGACGGCGTGGTCGCCCTGCTGGCCTGCCTGCGGTACGGCGCCGTGTACGCGCCGCTGTCCACCGAGGACCCGGCGGCCCGGCTCGGTCTGCTGTTGGAGCGGCTGAACCCGGCGCTCGTCCTGGCCACCCGGCAGAGCGCGCTGGCGCTGCCCGCCGAGGGCGTCACCCCCGCGCTGCTGGACGGTCCGGCCTTCCCCAAGGCCGAGCCCGCCGCCGTGCTGGACGGCGGCGCGTACGTGATCCACACCTCCGGCTCCACCGGCGTGCCCAAGCCCGTGCTGGTCGGCCGCGAGGCCCTCGCCGGGTACGTCGCCGCGATCGCCGCCCGCTACGGACTCGGCCCCGCCGACCGGGTGCTGATGTTCGCCCGGCCGTCCTTCGACGTGGCGCTGGAGGAGGTGCTGCCCGCCCTCGCGGCCGGCGCCGCCCTGGTCGTGCCGCAGCGCGAGGTGCCCACCGGGCCGGAGCTGGTGGCCGTGCTGGCCGCCCGCGGCGTCACCGTCGCCAACCTGCCGACCAGCTACCTGCTCGCCGTCCGCGAGGACCTGCGCGAGGCGCTGGACGACGGCCGCTGGACGCCCCGGCTGCTGGTGCTCGGCGGCGAGCGGCTGCCCGCCCGGGCGCTGGCCGGCCTGGCCGGGGCCACCACCGTGCTGAACGCCTACGGCGTCACCGAGGCCACCGTCACCTCCACCGTCCACGAGGTCGCCCCCGCCGATGTCGCCGAGGACGGCGAGATCCCGCTCGGCACCGAACTGGACGGCGTGCGCATCCACGTCCTGGACGACACCCTGCACCCGCTGGCGCCCGGCTGCGTCGGCGAACTCGTCGTCGCGGGCGACCTGCTGGCCGAGGGCTACCCGGGCCTGCCGGAGCAGACCGAGGCCCGCTTCGTGACCGTGCCCGCGCTCGGCGGCGCCCGCGTCTACCGCACCGGCGACCGCGGCTACCGCGACCTGGACGGGCGGCTGCGCTTCCTCGGCCGTGCCGACAACCAGGTCAAGCTGCGCGGCCACCGGATCGAGCTGGAGGAGATCGAGGCCGCCGCGTCCGCCGAACTCGGCGGCCGCTCCTGCGCGGTGCTGCTGCACACCGACCCGCGGACGGGCCCCCGCCTGGTCGGTTTCCTGGAGGGTGCCGACCGTCCCGACCGGGCCGCGCTGCACGAGGCGCTCGCCCGCCGGCTGCCCGGCGGGCTCGTCCCGGCGAGCTGGACGGCCGTCGCCGCGATGCCCACCCTGCCCGGCGGCAAGCCCGACCGGGCCGCCCTCGCCCGCCTGGCCGCGCAGGCCGCGGAGGCTGCGGAGGCCGCGGAGGCGGACGGGACGCGGGAGAGCGCGCCGAGCCGGTTCACCGACCCCGGCCAGCGGTTGATCGCCGCCGCCTGGCGCGAGGTGCTCGGCCACGACCGCTTCGCCGCGGACTCGCACTTCTTCGAGGTCGGCGGCCACTCGCTGCTCGCCGCCCAGCTGGCCGCCTACCTGGAACCCCACCTCGGCAGCCGCCCGCCGCTGCGCATCCTGTTCCGCCACTCCGTGCTGGCCGACCAGGCCCGCGCCCTCAC